>NZ_JCBANG010000015.1:0-97650 GCF_059760905.1 Achromobacter sp. 1011811831 | reverse complement strand
TCACGGTTCCGGGGGCTTTTTTCCTCAACGCTGCGCCGTCACTGGATCACCAGCTCGACGCGGCGATTCTTCGCGCGGCCCGCCTCGGCGTCATTGGCGGCCACCGGCGCCAGCGACGCCACGCCGCGCGGCGACAGGCGCGCGGCCGGAATCTTGTAGCCCGACTCCAGCGCCTTGACCACGGCGTCGGCGCGCTTTTGCGACAGATCCAGGTTGCCGGCCAGCGTGCCCTGGTTGTCGGTGTGGCCCACCACGTAGACCTTCAGGTTCGGATTGGCGTTGAGCAGCTTGCCCATCTCGTCCAGCGCCGCCTTCGACTCGGGCTTGACCTCGGCCTTGTCGGTATCGAAGTACACGCCATAGACCGCGACGCGGCCCGATTCGGCCAGCGACTTCTGCATGGCGGCCATGTCCAGCACCTGGACCTGCCCCGTCTGCATCGGCTTGGTTTCGAGCACTTGCTGGAACACCGGCGTGATGTGGTTGGAGCCGTCTTCCATCACGTCCAGGAACACGTAGATGTCACCGCTGGGGGCTTCCTTCTTGGCCAGCACCACGTAGTACTTGCCGCCGAACGTGGCATCGCCCTGTCCGGGCTGGCGTACCTTTCCGCCATTGATGACGAAGGACTGGAAATCGCCGCCGCACTGCTCGTCGCCCTTGCATTCGAACAGGGTCTTGAAGCCGCCGGCCTGCAACGCGCCCTGGTAATTGCGGTAGACCTCCAGCGCCGATTTCTTGCCGTCGATGCGGTAGGAGATGCGGGTCAGCTTGCCCTCCAGCTCCAGGCCCTTGGCCTCGGCTTCACGCGGGATCGGCCGGTCGGGCATCACGGCTTCGTCGAAGTCCTTGTGCTCGTAGGCGCGGATCTCGGCGCCCTCGAAGCGGGTCAGCGCGGGATGGTCCCTGGAACCCTTCACGTCCTCGGCCCAGGCCGGCGACGACGTCGCCAGCGACGCCGCGATGGCGGCCAGACACGCGGATTTCACGATATGCGCATTCACGATCTCTACACTCCCGGCCGGAAGGCTCCGGCATGCGTCCAGAAAGGAAAACGCCCGCGGATACGGGCGGCAGCCATTATGCGCAGGCGTCCTGAAATTTCAAACCGCGCCCGGTAACAAACCGTAGTCAAGCGCGTCAGGGCAAGACGCCGTCCGGCGTCCACGGGTTTCGACAGGCCTCAATCGAAGGCATAGGCATCCATCGCCAAGGCGCCATACGAAATCTCGTCGTTCAGCCGAGTGGCCCGCCCGCCGCCCGCGCCCAGCGCCACGTAGAGCGGCATCAGGTGATCGTCATGCGGATGAGCCTGGGCGGCGCCCGGCGCCCGCGCCTGCCAATCCAGCAGCGCCGGCAGGTCCATGGCGGCCAGGCGGCCGGCGTACCAGTCCTGGAACGCCGGCACATAGGCCGCCGGCGGCGCGTCCTGCGGCATGCGCACATCGCGCAGGTTGTGCGTCAGCGAACCCGAGCCGATGATCAGCACGTCCTCGTCGCGCAGCGGCGCCAGCGCGCGGCCCAGTTCGAGCTGCCCGGTGGCGTCACGCTCCATGTCCAGCGACAGTTGCACCACCGGCACGTCGACCTGGGGATACAGGTAGCGCAGCGGCACCCAGGCGCCATGGTCCAGCGGACGGCGCGGATCGCGGTCGGCGGCGATGCCGGCGTCGGCCAGCAGCGCCTGCGCGCGCGCGGCCAGTTCCGGCGAGCCGGGCGCGGCGTACTGCAGCGTGTACAGCTCCGGCGGAAAACCGCCGAAATCATGCCAGGCCACCTGCTGATCGCGCGTGGACAGGGCCAGGCCATGGCCCATCCAGTGCGGCGAGACCACCAGGATGGCGCGCGGCTTGCGGCCCTGCGCCTGGCTCCAGTCGGCCAGCGCGGGACCGGTCAGGCCGGGCTCGACCGCCAGCATGGGAGAACCGTGGGAAACGAAAAGCGTGGGCCAACGCATGGCGCTGCCTCCTGAAGAGAATCCGATGACAGTATTTTCTTCCGATTTGATTGAGCAATAAATATAGGATTTCGACATGCTCTATTGCCAAAATCGGATCAATAGCCGCTGCCGCTTGCGCGCCTGCATCCCGCGCGCACGAATATGCGCGCCGAAACCGCCCTGCTCCAGCCCGAGCGCCAGCGCCCATGCGCCTTGCGCGCGGGCATGGCCGGCGCCGCAATGATCCGGTTCGGCGCGGGCGTTAAACTACGCCGTTGCACACTCACTGGATGCCCATAGAAGTCATGGCCCGTTCCCGCAGCCAATCCGCTCCCCGCCTGACCCGTGACGCCAGCCGTCTGATCACGCTTGCCCAGGCGCTCAACCGCTCGGGCAGCCGCGTCGAGGACATTTTCTGGGAAGCCCAGCTGGCCGAAGCCATCCCGAAGCTGCTCAAGGCCGGGCAAGACGCCCCGCTCGAAGCCGCGCTGGACCATCTGGCGCAGGCCGATGTCGGCGCCTACGAGGTGCTGATCGAACAGGCGGAAACCCTGTCCGAATCCACCAAGATCGACAAGAACGGCGTACGCCACGACGTGCTGCTGGTGGTGGCTCCGGTGGTGGCCTGGACGCGCTATGCGATCCCGACCGGCGCCATCTCCGCCAGCGCGCAGCAGGCGGTGCTGGCCCAGCTGCACGGCCATGTGCTGTCCAGCCAGGCGCGCGCGGCGCTCATGCCCTGGCTGGTCAGCGTGGACCAGATGCCGCGCACGTTCTCCGAAACCTGGCAGTGGCTGCAACGCCTGGGCACCCAGGCGCTGGGCGCCGAAACCATGAAGCCGGCACTGAACACCGAGGCCGAAACCGCGAACATGCTGGCGGACACGCGCTACATCGTCGCCGCGGTGGCCGTGCCCGAGCACGCCCCCATCTTCCGCTGGCAGGAGCAGATCGGCGACGCCGACGCCAGCCGCGAAGCCTGCCAGCAGCAATGGGCCGCGCAGGCCCAGCCCACGCTGGCCGCCCTGCTGCCCGGCTGCGGCTTCGAATCGCTGCTGCCGGACGCCTATTACGTGAGCAACCGCGAAGCCGACCGGCGCGTGCGCCCGCTGTCGCTGCGCGCCGCCATCAGCTGGCTCGAAGGCGCGGTCAATCTCGAGGCCTCCCAGCTGCGGGCCGTGGTGGCCGGCTGCGGCGAAAGCCGGATCGACGAATACCGCATCGGTTTCACCGCGCGCAACAGCAATGACGTGTACTACGGCTGCGTCTGGCCGCTGTACGGACGCGAGGAAGACCTGCCGGCCGACGAGGGCCAGCCCGACGTGGTCGACGAAATCGCCGCGCTGCTCAAGGAATACGGCGTCAACGACGTGCGCCGCATTCCCGGCCTGCTGCCGCCCGACTACTGCGAGGACTGCGGCGCGCCCTACTTCCCGAATCCGCTGGGCGAACTGGTGCACGCCGAGCTGCCCGAGGATGCCGAGGCCGCGCCGGCCAAGTTCCACTAGGAAGCGCAATGCGGGCCGACATCTTCTGCCGGGTCGTCGACAACTACGGCGACATCGGCGTGTGCTGGCGCCTGGCCCGCCGGCTGGCCCAGGTCCCGGGCTGGCGGCCGCGCCTGTGGGTCGACGACCTGCGGGCCTTCGCCCGCATCCAGCCCGGACTGGACCCGGAACAGGCGCGCCAGCAATGCCTGGGCCTCGACATCGTCCACTGGACGCCGGCGCCGCCCGCCGACCTGACGCCCGGCGACGTGGTGATCGAGGCCTTCGCCTGCGATCCGCCCGACGCCTTCCTCGCGGCCATGCGCCAGGTCCATCCCGTCTGGATCAACCTGGAATACCTGAGCGCCGAAGCCTGGATCGAAAGCTGCCACGGCCTGCCGTCGCAGCGGCCCGACGGGCTGGTCAAGCATTTCTACTTTCCCGGCTTCACTCCGGCCACGGGCGGACTGCTGCGCGAGCCCGGCCTGTCCGCCGAACGCGACGCGCTGCAGGCCTCGCCCGAACAACAGGACTCCCTGCTGCGCGCCCTGGGCGTGCCGCAGGACGCGCTGTCGCGCCGGCGCGACGGTGCCCGGCTCGTGTCCCTGTTTTGCTATCCGGACGCGCCGGTCGACGCGCTGGCCTCGGCCCTGGCCGCCGATCCGCGCCCGACCGTGCTGCTGGCGCCCGAAGGCGTGGCGCCCGGCCTGGAAGCGGCCTGCGCCGCGCCGGGCCGCCCCGCCCTGGTCAGGCTGCCCTTCGTCAGCCAGCCGGACTTCGACCGCCTGCTGTGGTGCGCCGACCTGAATTTCGTGCGCGGCGAGGATTCCTTCGTGCGAGCCGCCTGGGCCGCGCGTCCGCTGGTCTGGCAGATCTACCCGCAGCACGGCCTGGCCCATCTGGACAAGCTCGAGGCCTGGCTGGCCCGCTATCCGGCCACCGAAGGCGCCCGGGCGCTGATCCGGGCCTGGAACCAGCCCGACAGCCCGCCAGCCCTTGGTCCGGCCCTGGCCGCCGCCCTGGCGCCCGAGGCCTGGCAGGCCTGGGCCTGGGCCGCCCGCGACTGGGACGCAGCCCAGGCCGACCGGCCCGACCTGGCGGAAAATCTGGCCGCATTTTGCGCAGAGTTGGCCAAGAAACGCTAGAATAGAGAGTTTTCTGAGAAGCCCTGACGCGATCGGGCCTCAAAATACTGACGCCTCCCGGGGTGTGCACAAGATCGAAAACCCGCGTGAAATCCCGCATCCGCCCGCCAGATGATGGCGATGGCGAACCAGGGTCGACAGCGCGGTGATTTGTGCAAGCACGGCGAGTGCACCCCTTACCCCCCGGAGTTTTATCGATGAAAACCGCTCAGGAATTGCGAGTCGGCAACGTGGCCATGGTCGGCAAGGACCCGCTGGTCGTCCAGAAGGCTGAATACAACAAGTCCGGCCGCAACGCCGCCGTTGTGAAGCTGAAGTTCAAGAACCTGCTGACCGGCGCCGCCAGCGAATCGGTCTACAAGGCCGACGAAAAGTTCGAAGTCGTCCAGCTGGAACGCAAGGACTGCACCTACTCCTACTTCGGCGACCCGATGTACGTCTTCATGGACGAAGAGTACAACCAGTACGAAATCGAAGCCGACAGCATGGGCGACGCCCTGAACTACCTGGAAGAGTCGATGCCCGTGGAAGTGGTCTTCTACGACGGCCGCGCCATCTCGGTGGAACTGCCCACGGTCATCGTGCGCGAAATCACCTACACCGAGCCGGCCGTGCGCGGCGACACCTCGGGCAAGGTGCTCAAGCCCGCCAAGATCAACACCGGCTACGAACTGAACGTGCCGCTGTTCTGCGCCATCGGCGACAAGATCGAAATCGACACCCGCACGAACGAGTACCGCAGCCGCGTCAACAACTGATCCCGGCCGCAAGCGAAAAAGCCAGACCTTTGGTCTGGCTTTTTTTTGCCTGTCGGTCGGAGATGAGCCCGGGCCCAACGCTTGTCGACCGGGCGTTTATCGCCTGGTTGGCCCGCGCCTATTGCAGCCGGTCGTCGTCCAGGAAGTCAGGCACCGCCATGACCTCGATGCCGTCCTCGGCCAGCGCCTCGCGCTCTGCGCGCGACGCGGTTCCACGGATGGGACGCTCGTCGGCCTCGCCCTCGTGGATACGGCGCGCCTCTTCGGCGAAGCGCGCGCCGACGTTCTCGGTACTGCGCAGCATGGCACGCACCTGGGTCAGGACGGCGGCCTGCAGGACCGCCATTTTCTGGGCCTCGGACGCGCCGGCAGGCGCTTCGGCCTGCCGCGGAGGCGCGGGTTCGGGCGCGTGCAGATGCGCGACGTTCAGCCGCGGCGCCGACAGGCGCTTGGTGATCGACGCCGATCCGCAGACAGGGCACGTGACCAGACCTCGCGCCTGCTGCGCGTCGTAGTCTTCGTGCGAACCGAACCAGCCCTCGAAGATGTGGCTGTGCTCGCACTGGAGGTCGAAAACTTTGAGTGCCATGGGGTCTATATGAGGATCACCCGGCAGAATACAAGAAAGCGGGCCCAGACGGGCCCGCCATATCGCATGCCAAACGCCCAGACGAGCGCTTACCTGCCGCGCTTGGACGACGCGCCCGCGCCGCCGAGCTGGGCCTGCTGGGCCTGCAGGGCGTCGATCTGGCGCTGCAGATCACGCAGCTGCTGGCGCACGTCCTTCTGCTGGTCGGCCAGGGCGGTGGCTTCCTGGCGCGATTGCTGCTGGCGGGCGGCGACCTGCTCTTCCTGCTGCATGCGCAGCGTGTTGTCGGCCTGCAGCGTGCTCAGCTGGGCGTTGCGGCTGGCCAGCAGCTTCTCGTTGCGGGCGTACTCCGCCTGCAGGCGGATACGCTGGATATCGACCTCGGCCAGTTCCATCGACTGGCTGGCGAAGGCGCGGTAAGTGGCCTCGGCCTGCTTGTCGGATTGGGTCTTGACCACGCGCCAGAAGTCCTTCTGCTGGAACAGGGCCACGTAATAGGTCAGGTCGTCCGGCTTGAACAGCAGGCTGGCGCCGTAGGTGCCGTTGTAGGTCGTGCGCAGTTCCGAGACCTGGCGGTTCTGGATCAGGCCTTGCAGCTCGGCGACGGTGCTGGCCGGCCGCGCGGCGGGCGCGGGAGGCGGCGGCGTCACCGGCGCGGACGCGGCCTGCGTGTCTTCTACCTGCTGGACCGTGGGCCGGGCCGCTTCGGGTTGCTGGGCGCTGGCGCAAGCCGCCAGACCGGACAGGGCCGTACCCAACAGCGCCATGCGCGCGGTGGCACGGATAAAGTGGACGTTCATGCCTACCCCAAAAAAATCGTTGCGGAACTATAGCAATTTATTGCTCCGGAAGCTGCCGCGCGCGCACGGCGCGCCGCCCCGGATGTCGCCCTCTACGGGCCATTCCCTATTGCACCTTCAGGAGGCTTCCACCATCCCGTCGGCGGTTTCGCCCTGCCCGCCGCCCAGATGCAGCTTGCGCATCTTTTCCCACAGCACCTTGCGACTGATGCCCAGGGTATTGGCGGTGTCCTGCCGACGCCAGCCGTTGGCGTCCAGCGCGGCCAGGATGCGGGCGCGCTCGGCCCGTTCTGCATCGGTGAACACAGGCGGCTCGCACTGCGCGCCGCCCGCCCCCAGCGCGGCCGGCGTGCGCAGCGGTTCGACCAGCTGGTCGAAGATGCGCTCGATGCGCGCCCGGTCCCAGGACTGGAACTGGCGCCGGACGATGGCCACGCGCTCGGCCACGTTGGACAATTCGCGTACATTGCCCTCGTAGCGTGTGGCACCGGCGCGTTCCAGCAGCCAGTCCGGCGGTTCGTCCCCGGCGCCCATCCGCTCCAGCAATGACCGGAAGATGGCGATCTTCTCGGCGGCTCCGCGCTGCTCCAGGCTGGGGATGCGCAATTCGATCACCGCCAGCCGGTAATACAGATCCGCGCGGAACTCATCCTGCGCCACCAGCACCCGCAGATCCTTGTTGGTGGCAGCGACCAGCCGGAAATCCACCGGCACCTCTGTCGCCGAGCCCAGGCGCGTGACCGCGCTCTGCTCCAGCACGCGCAACAGCTTGACCTGCTGGTACAGCGGCAGGTCGCCGATCTCATCCAGGAACAGCGTGCCGCCGTTGGCCTGCTCGAAATAGCCCTTGTGCGCGCCGACGGCGCCGGTGAAGGCGCCCTTGGCGTGGCCGAAGAAATGCGCCTCGAACAGCCCTTCGGGAATGGCGCCGCAATTGACCGCGACAAAGGGACCGTCGGCCCAGGCCGCGCGGTCGTGCAGCAGGCGCGCTACGCGCTCCTTGCCAACGCCGGTTTCGCCATGGACCAGCACGTTGCTTCGGCAATCCGCGTACATCTCGGCTTCCGCCAGCAGGGCCCGCATCGGCTCGGACACGGCGATCAGCGGCTGTTCGCGCCGGGGCGCGGCCGGCCGGGCCTGGTCCAGCACGCCCAGCAGCTCGAACAGCAGCTTGCGCAGGTCGGCCGTGGTGAAGGCCAGCGGCAACGTATAGGAATATTCGGGCGGGTAGTAGCGCGGATCGCGGCCACGCGCCTCGGAGGCCACCCAGATGATGGGCAGCGCCTGCACCGCCAGCCAGTCGTAGCCGCTGAAGCGGTTGTCGCCCATCACCGACACCGACACCAGCGCCACGGCGGGCCGGCCCGGATCGCGCGGCGGCGGGAAGGCCGTGCCGGCGTCTGCCCGCACCAGCGTCACGTCCATGCCCGCCAGGCAGCGCTCGGCGCGCGCGGCGATGTCGGACGTGCCCTCCCAGACATACAGATCGAACTCCTCGCGGACGAATTTCTGATTCATTGGCAAACCACGCAGCCCGCTTCCGGGCTTCCAGTTAGAGGTTCCAGATCAATACACCAGCCGGGGCTTGCCGCAATCCACCGACAGCAGCGACACATCGGTCTGGCCCAGGCTCAGGCCCAGCAGGTCCAGCAGTTGCTGCAGCAGGGTCGACAGCATGTCCAGCAGCGGCTGCAGCAGCGTCACCACGACCGACAGCACGCCGCTGGCCTGATTGCCGCCAGTCAACGCCAGGCTGCTGACGGCGCCGACCCGGCACTGGCGGACGGCGTCCGGCACGATCGCCAGCGCGCAGGTCAGGTCGCTCAGCGGCGCCAGCAGCAGCGAACTCAGGATGTTGCCCACCAGCTGCAGCGTGCCGCCCAGCACCCCTGTCAACCCGCCCGTGCTCATGCGCTGCCCGAGCTGATTCATGGCGTCCTTGGACCACTGCATGTTGTTGACGACTTCCGACACCGACTTGCCGGAGTTCGAACCTCCGCCGCCCACCAGCTTGGTGGCCAGATCAGTGCGCTGCTGCTCGGTCAGCGGCGTGCCGGTGTTGAACAGGTCGCCCAGGATGCCGCCGATCAGCGCATCGGCCAGGTTCGAGGCCAGCTTGGTCAGGTCCAGCGAGGTGGCGTTGACGGTGGCCTTGGAATTGGGCGATGGCGGCGCGGTCAGCGTGACCGGCACCGGCGCCGCTGAATTGAAGACCGGCAGCGTGACCTTGCTGGTCAAAGGCAGGATGCCCAGCACATTGAGCACCTTGTAGCGCTGGATGGTGTTGAACGAAGCCGGCTGGCAGGCGTTGGTCAGGGCCAGGAAGTTGGCCGGACTGGTGTCGCTGTCGGAAGTCATGCCCGGAAAACGGCCCAGGCAGACATTGGCCAGCGACGAGGTCACGTTGATGGTGGCCTGTGTCGAGGTCAGCGGCGCCTGGCACAGCTTGGCGAGCGTGCCGGTGGACTGGGCCACGTCGATGATGACAGGCAAGTCGACCCAAGTCCCCAGCGTCGAGCCCAGCAAGGGACCCAGCACGGGGATATTGTTCGTATTGATGCGCAAGTAGACGCGAATGCCGGCGCTGGTGGCCGTGGCGCCCACGCCGCCCACCGCGATCGACGGCGGCTCGACAATGCGCACCTTCGACTGCACGCCCAGCAGCGGCACGTTCAGCCCCAGGTCGATCAGGTTCTGGCCGTTGGCGATCACCAGCGCGGTCTGCAGGATGTTGAGCGCGTTGACGTTCGCCTGCAGCGCCGACGTGACGCTGCCGCCCACTACCTCCAGGTCCAACACGCCGCCGTCGCCGAACAGCTTGACCGGCAGGTTCAGCGGCATGACCTGCAGCACGGTCTTGATAGCGTTGTTCAGCAGCGTGATGTCGGCCGCCGCCGTGCCCGCCTTGTTGATCACGGTCAGCGTGGCGTTCAGCAGCTGGCCCAGCGTCAGGTTGCTGACCGCCGCCAGCTGGGCGGGCGTGCCCACGCCGGTGGCCACCGACAGCGGCAGGCCCAGCGCCTCCAGCAAGCCGGACGGCGTGATGTTGACCGTGGCCAGGCCGGCCGCGTCGAGCACGTCCAGCTGCTGCGGCGTGGCCCCCACCGAGGCCAGGATCTTGGACAGGAGGCCGCCCTTCTCCAGCCGCAGCAGCCGCGATCCGACCGTGAAGGCCGCCACCGGCTGCGTGCTGGTCGCCACCGCCTGCACCGACACGACGGTATCGCCGCCGACAAAGGCGCTGGGAATGACACTACCCAGCGTCTTGCCGATGCGCACGCGCATCGCATTGGGCAGCTGGCCGCTGGCCGGATCGAACAGCGGCATGCCGCCGACCGGCGGGCGCGTCGGATCCCACAGCTTGCAATCCACGGTCACGTCGGCCGCGGAAAAGGTGTCCAGGATATTGGGCAGATTGGCCAGCGCGGCCGACACGCCCGCCGCCTTGGCGCGGCTGCAATCCGCCGCGGCGCCCATGCCCAGTACCTGCACGGCCGACAGCGCGGCCAGGTCCGCGGCCTTCTGGATCTCGCGCTTCATGTAGTAGCCATAGCCCAGCTGCGCCACGCCCAGCAGCACCAGGCCCACCAGCACCGCGAACACGACAGCGACAGTCATGCTGCCGCGCTGCCGCGAGCGAGGAACGTAACGGATCGAGCGGGTTGACATGTTCGCGACTCCGCATGGATACGAAGACCGGCGTGCCTGGACCGGGGAACCCGCGCGTCCCGGACATCGGTCCGGAACGCGCGGAACGCATGCTTAATTGGTGTTCTTGGTTTCCATCCGCTTCTGGAACCACTCGGGAATAGGATGGGAGAAGCTCTCCAGATAGCGGTTCCAGGCCGCGGTCGACATCGGCCCCAGCATGGGTAGCGCGCCGCCCGCGCGGCGGCCGTCGGCCTGCGCCTCGAACAGCGCGCGCGTGATGTCGCCCACGGCTTCAGGTTGCGGCTCGGGCTCGGGCGCGCTCGCCTGGGGCGGCGGCATCGGCGTCTGGACCTGCTGCACCACGGGGCGCGCCGGCATGTCGGCCGCCTGCACGGGCGCGGCTTGCGCGGGTGCGGCCTGCGCTTGCGCGCCGCCGTTCATCGCGCCGGTCAGGGGCGCGTTGGATTGCGCCATCGCACCCGCGCTGATGAATAGCGCCAGGCACAAGGTCACGCGTTTCGGGTCTGGGAACATGACGGTTTTCCTGGGAAATGTCGGTTTGCTCATCGATCGCGCTCAACGCACGATGGGCCCGTTGCCAAGCCGGTCCATCAAGGGCCCCACCACCGGCGACACCGTGGCCGCGCCGGCGCCAGGCGTCCGCGCGGGCGTGGCGTCGGCCAGCGGCGGCGGCGCATTCTGGCTGCGCACCTCGGCGGCCAGGCGCAACACCTGCGCGCGCGCCTCCTCGCCCAGCTTGGCCTGCTCCATCACCCGCTGCGCCTTGACCGCGTCGCCTTCCACCAGCAGCAACAGCGCCAGGTTGGCCAGCACCTTGGGGCTGTCTGGCGCCAGTTCGGCGGCCTGGCCCAGCGGCACCCGGGCGCCGGCGGGATCGCCCGCCCGCAGGCGCGCATAGCCCAGGTCGCCGAGAATGCGCGGATCCGTCGGCGCCAGCTTGGCCGCGCGCGAGAAATCATCCGCCGCCTGAGCGTACTGGCCGCGCGCGCCGGCGATCAGGCCCAGCCCGTGCCAACCGTCGGCGGCCTGCGGCGTGCCCAGCAAGGCCCGGTATGCCTGCTCGCTGGCGGCGGTCTGCCCGGTCTGCCGCAGCGCCTCGGCGCGCATCGGCCCGACACGCGGATCATTGCCGAACTGCTGCTGGAAGGCGTCGATATAGGCCAGCGAGGCGAAATAGCGCTCCTGCCGCTGGGACTCGGCGATCATGCTCAGCATCAGCTCGGGTTCGGCGGGCCGCCGCTTGTTCTCGGCATCGTCTTCCTTCTGCCGCGCCAGCGCCTGCTCCTGTTGCTGCTGCTGAATCAGCTGCCACGCCGATTCGACGTTGTTGGTCTTGCAGCCGGACAGGCCCGCGCCCGCCATCACCGCCGCCAGCGCCGCCCACCGCAGCCTGCCCATCGTGCTTCCGATACCGCCTGCCATCACAGCCCCCCCATGCGCGACAGACCGCGCAATACCGCCACGAAGCCCGCGCCGCCCGTCACGATCAACAGGGCCGGCAGCAGGGTCACGATCATCACCCCCGTCATCTTGACGGTGGTCTTGCCGACTTTCTCCTTCAGGTCCAGCCGGCGCTTGTCGCGCAGCCGCTCGCCGAAGCGCTGCAGCGGCTCCTGCACCGCGCCGCCATGCTGGTCCACCTGCGCGATCAATCTGCAGATGGCCGAGATATCGTCGTTGTCGAAGCCCGACGCCAGCCGCGCCAGCGATTGCTCGCGCGTGCGTCCGCGCACGTGCAGCTCGGTGGCCAGCCGCAGCTCATAGGACAGCACCGGCAGCACCTGGGCGAATTCCTTGACCAGCACCTGCAGGCTCTGGTCGATGGACAGGCCCACGCCCTGCAGCAGTCGCAACAGGTCGATCAGCAACGGCAGTTCGTCGGCCGCCTGCCGCCGCCGGCGCGCCAGCCGCCGGCGCACGAAGATCTTCGGCAGCATGTAGCCCACGGCGAACCCCAGGAAGGCCGCGATCAGCACGCCGACCGAGGAATCGATCAGATTCTTCTCCAGGTCCACCGCCACCGCCACGATGGGCAGCAGGATAGCCAGCACGAAGCGCGCGGCCACGAAGCGCGACCGCGCCGCCACCGGATTCGCGTAGCCCGCCATATCGACCAGCTTGCGATCCTCAGAGGCCATCAGGGCCTCGGCCAGCCGCCCTTCCGTCAGGCGCTTGCCAAAGGAGTCCGCCGCGCGCGCCGCGGCGGCCAGGCGGCCCGGCTCGTCGGGCTCGGCCGCCTTGGGCCGCCCGCTGCGCGTGGCCAGCGCCTGGTCGACGACCTGGCGGCTGCGGCCCTGGCCGCGCAGGCGGCGCACCATGCTGACGCCCAGGACCAGCATGGCGACGGCCACCAGGGTCAGCGCCATGGCCAGCACCAGGGTCGCGTTCAGGGATTCCAGCGCTTGCATCCTCGCCCCCGTCAGATGGATTTGGCCATGCGATACAGCCAATAGGATCCGCCGACCTGCATGGCCACGGCGGTCGCCAGCATCTTGAAGCCCAGCGGGTCTTCCCACAGTCCCACGAACAGATCGTTGTTGGCCACGATGATGAAACCGGCGATGCCCAGCGGCAGCAGCGCCAGGATCCAGGCCGACAGGCGGATCTCGGCCGAGCTGGCCGACAGCTCGCTGCGGGCCTGGCTGACGTCGCGCATGAAGGCCGCCATGCGCTCCAGCACCTGGTCGCTGCGGCCGCCGAAGCGCAGCGCGATCGACACCACGGCCGCCACCATGTACAGCTCCTTCAGGCCGTACTGGCGCGACACGTGCGCCAGCGCCTCGTCCAGTTCCTTGGCCGAGCGGCTCAGGGCGGCGGCGGTCTCGACCACTTCGCGCAGCGGCTCGTCGGCGCTGGTGGCGGCGGTCTGGAAGGCCGAGGCCATGCTGTTGCCGATGGTGATGAGCCGGACCATGTTGTCCAGGAAAGCCGGCAGTTGCGAGATCATGCGGCGCTGGCGCTTGTCGGCGCGCAGCCACAGCAGGAAATAGGCGCCGACGGTCAGGAGCAGCAGCGTGACGACACCGGACAAGGCGCCCAGGAAGGCCCAGGCCAGCAGCGCGCCCGCGACGATGGGCGCGAAGATCCGCAGGTAGAGCCCCGCGCCATGCCGCAGGCCAGCCAGCAGCAACAGCCGGTCCCACCACGAAAAGCCGCTGCGCGCCGCGCGCGCCCCGCCGGCGAATGTCGCCCCGCCGACCGGCACGTCGCGCGCGCGTCGCAGCTGGTTTTCCAGGAATGCGGAACTCGCGGCGCGGCGCGCGCCGCTATTGGCGTGCCGCCACAGCAGCACGGCCGCCACGGCCAGCACCAGCGCCAATGCCGCCAGAACCAGGGCTTGCTGCATCAGCGCCTCCGGCTCCAGAACCCGCCGCCCCCGCCGTCTGGCTCTGGCGCGCCGCCGTCGGACTGACGCGCCTCGTGGCGCATCTTGGCGAGCTTGGGCGTGTGCGGATGGATGCCCAACCAGTTCCAGCGGTCCTTTTCCTCGCCCTCCGGCGTGGCGAAGGATTCGTGCCGGTAGAGTTCCTGCGTCGAAATGACGTTGTCGCCCATGCCCGTGACTTCGGTCACCGACAGCACGCGCCGCTTGCCGTTGGACAGGCGGCCGATCTGCACGATGAAATCCAGCGCGCTGGCGATCTGGCGACGCAGGCTGTCCTCGCTGCCCTGGAAGCCGGCGAAACCCGCCAGCATCTCGATGCGGTACAGGCATTCGCGCGGCGAGTTCGCGTGGATGGTCGCCATGGACCCTTCATGGCCGGTGTTCATGGCCTGCAACATGTCCATCACCTCGGCGCCCCGGACCTCGCCCACCACCACGCGGTCCGGACGCATGCGCAGGCTGTTGCGGATCAGCTCGCGGATGGTGACCGCGCCGCTGCCGTCGAAGCCGCCCTGGCGCGCCTCCAGCCGCACGACGTGGGGATGGTTCAGCGACAGCTCGGCGGTGTCTTCCACCGTCACCACGCGCTCGGTTTCGGGGATGAAGAACGCCAGCGCGTTCAGCAGCGAGGTCTTGCCCGAGCTGGTGCCGCCTGACACCAGGATGTTGCAGCGGTGCTTCACCGCCTCGCTGAGCAACCGGTAGATCTCTTCGTCGAAGGTGCCCAGCGTCAGCAGGTCGGCGGGCTTGAGCGGATCCTGGCGGAACTTGCGGATCGAGACCATCGGCCCGTCCACCGCCAGCGGCTCGATCACCACGTTCAGGCGGCCGCCGTCCGGCAGGCGCGCATCGACCATGGGCGTCGACTCGTCCAGGCGCCGGCCCATGGGCGCCAGGATGCGGCGCACGATGCGCAGCACGTGCTGGTTGTCGGTGAAGCGCAACGTCTCGCGCGCCAGCACGCCCCGGCGCGACACGAACACGTTGTCATAGCCGTTGATCAGGATGTCCTCGACTGCGGGATCGGCCAGCAGGTCTTCGAGCGGTCCCAGCCCGGCCAGTTCCTTGGTCAGGGCCTCCGAGATCTGCCGCATCTCGCCCTCGTTGATGGGCACGCGGCGCAGGCGCACGAAGCTGGCCACCTCGATGTCGACGAATTCCTGGATGGCCGTGCGGGCCCAGCGGCCGAATTCCGCCCCCAGTTCCTCGATGCGGGACAGCAGGTGCTCGTAGGCCGCCGTCTTGATTTCCTGGTAGCGATTCGAAGCGGAAAAGCCCCGGTCGCCGTCGCCGCCGAATTCTATGGTGCCTGTCATGATCATGTCGGATTCCGCCGCCGTCCCTTGTCAATCCACCACCATGCGGCGATGCACGCCCGGCAGCCAGGTGGCCAGCCAGCTCGCGCGCCCGCCGGGCGTGTTTTCTTCCGTGTTCAGTTTTTCCGCCAGCGCATGCACGGCGCGCACGTAGACGTCGCGCTCGGCCTCTTCGTGCAGCAGGCGGCCCTGGTTGGTGCAGACCATCAGGGCCAGCGTGCGGTCGGGCAAGGTGCCGACCAGTTCCAGCTGGAAACGCTCGGCGATCTGCTGCGCGGTCATGCCGTAGCGCTCGTCGTAGCGATTGACGATCAGGCCCAGGCTGCGCCGGTCCACGTGCAGCTGCTCCAGTTCCTGCAGCAGGCCGGCCAGCGACACCAGCGCGCCCACGCTCTGGTCGGTCACGATCCAGTTCTGCTGCGAGGTGCGCGCCAGGCCGGCCACGAAATCGGGATTGTTGAAACCGCCGGCGTCGGCCACCACCACGCCGAAATGCTGGCGCAGCCGCTCGAACACCAGCAGCGAATCGGATTGCGAGATATCGCGCATCTGGCCCAGGTCGCGCGGCAGGGCCAGCACGCTCAGGCCGTTGGCCGTGTGCGCCATCGCCGAGCCCAGCAGGGTCGGATCCAGGCGGCGCAGGTTGCGCGCGGCCTCGGCGAAATCGAAGTCGCTGCCGATGTTCAGATAGAGCTGGCAATCGCCCACCGGCCAGCCCAGGTCCAGCAGCGCCACGCGGCTGGACAGCGGCTGCGTGGCGCCGGCATCGGCGGATTTCGGCGGCTTGGCGCCGCTGGCGCCGGCACGCAGCGCATGCGCCTGCTTCATGCGGTCCTGCACCAGGCCGGCCAGGTGCACGGCCAGCGTGCTGGTGCCCACGCCCGGGCGGGTGCCCAGCAGCAGCACGCTGCGCCGCTGGCCGTCGGCGCGCCCGCCGCCGGCGGCGGGCGTGTCCAGCAGGCGCTGCACCACGTCCTTCACTTCCTGCGGCGCGACCGAGGGGTCGACGAAATCGCTGACGCCGGCGCGCAATGCGGCGATGGCGCCTTCGGGCTGGCTGAGCAGGCCCACCGCGACCCTGGGAATGCCCGGAGCGATGCGCGCCAGCAAGCGCGCCAGCTCGGCCGAACGGAACAGCTTGCCGGGTTCATCCTCGCTCAGCGTGAAGTCCAGGAACACGACCTGCGGCGCGATCTCGGCCAGGCGCTTGGCCAGGTCCTCGACGGCCGGCGCTTCCTGGGTCAGCATGCCCAGGTCGCCGATGGCCTGGCCCAGCTGCGCGGCCACGCCATCGCCCTTGGAACAAAACAAGAAGCGGTTCCCGCTCTGCAGGCCCACCCATTCCCTGGCATGTGTCTTCATGTCGCTCACCGTGAAAAACCCGGCATCTGCTGCCCGCTCATCGGGCCCATCAGGTAATAGCCCCAGGCGTTGAACGCGGTGTCGCTCACCTCCTGCTTGCCCCCCGGCAGCGGCAGGGATACGCCGCGCGCGATGGGGCGCACCAGCCGGGGCGTCACCACGATGACCAGTTCGGTGTCTTCCTGCTTGTAGTCCACGCTGCGGAAAAAAGTGCCGATGATCGGCAGGTCGCCCAACATCGGCACCTTGTTCACCAGCGCCTTGGTCTGGCGCGACACCAGGCCGCTGATCACGAAGCTCTCGCCATCGCCCAGTTCGATGGTGGTGTCGGCCCGGCGCGTGCGCAGCGCCGGGATCACCGTGACGTTATCGGCGCTGGTGACCAGCGGAATGCCGTTGCTGTAGTCCAGTTCGCTGGCTTCGGGCGCGACCTTCAGCGCGATGCGCTCGCGCGACAGCACCGTCGGCGTGACGGTCAGCCCGATGCCGAAGGGCTTGAACGCGACCGTGACCGATCCCAGGCCGGCCGCCTCGGGCACGGGCAGCTCGCCGCCCGCCAGGAAGCTGGCGCTCTGCCCGCTCAAGGCCACCAGGGTCGGCTCGGCCAGCACCCGGGCCATGTTGTTCCCCTGCAGCAGGCGCAGGCGCGCGCTGAAGTTGTTCGAGTCATAGAACAGCGAGAATCCCGAGGCCAGCGGCGCGGACTTGTTGAAGCCCAGCGGCGCGGTGAAGCCGTCGGGCGTGATCGAGCTGGTGCCGCCCCAGGGGCCGTTGCGGCCGGCGAAGCTGATGCCCGCCTGCTTCATCACCGAACGCTGCACCTCGACCACCTTGACCTCGACCTGGACCACGCCGCCCGGCCCGGCGGTGGACAGGTCCACCACGTTCTTCTCGCCGCCCACGGCCGACGCCGCCGCCGACACGGAACCCTGATGGCTCAGCTGCGACTCGGCATGTCCGGACAGCACCGCCTTGTCGCCGGCCATGTCCACATTGGCCCCGCCGCTCACGCCGCGTCCGGCCATCACGCCCTGGACCGGGCCTGACACACGCACGTTCCAGACCTGCGGCGCGGCGTTGGCGCCGCTCCAGACCTGCAACTGGGTGGTGCCAGCCTTCTTGCCATAGACCAGCACCGACGCGGAGCGCTTGCCGGACGCCGGCAGCACCTTCACATCAGCCACTTCCGGATCGCCGATGGCGATGCGCGACGGCGCGCCGCCCAGCATCAAGGTCTGCTGCCCCCTGACGGCCACCGCGATATCGCCGGCGGGCGCCACGGCCCCCTGCGCCGGCGCGGCGTTCTGCGCCATCGCGGCCGGACCGCCGGTCAGCGTCGCCGCGGCGGCCAGCACGCAGATCACCAAGGCAGAGCGCCGCAGAGCAGCCCACCCCCGTGGCGCCACGCGCGCCTCCCTGAAGAGGGCGTCACCGCGAACCGGCAAAGCCGGCTCCGCGCGGCCCCGATGGAGCGATATCCCATTCTTGCGATGCGTGTGGCGCGCCTGCGCCATGGACAACTGATATCTCTTCATCATGCTCGGTCAGATTATGGTTGCAGTCTCAGGGGCCTGTACACAGGGCGGCCGGGTTCAATAGCGCACGCGCTCGGATTTGTCTCCTCTGACGATTTCCACGCTGCGCCCGCCGCCGCCCGACCCGCGCATGGCCTGGCGCGGCGACAGCGTGGTGCCGTCCATTTGCGGCAGGGTGTCGCCGCCATAGGCCCTGTTGGGGCCGCTGTCGAGCAGCTCGCGCTGTCCGGGCGTCAGGTCGGCGCGCGCCTGCATCGCCGCGCGGCGCTGCGGAAACAGGGCGATATCGGGCACGCCCGCGTCGCCCAGCGGACGCAGCGCCAGCTGCAGCCGTCCGGCGCGGCTGGCCAGCATCAGCTCGCTGACGCGCTCGACCGGCACCGCCAGCACCGCCGTCTTGGCCGGCTGCGCGGGCGCGCCCTGTTGCAACAGCGATTTCTCTTCCGGGCCGTCCAGCGAGTTCGCGCCATAGGCCAGCACGCGCAGCTGCGATTGCAGCAGGCGCGCCTGGCCCGCCTGCACTTCCGAGCTCTTGTCCAGCATGAAGAACACATCGACGAAATCGCCCGGCAGGATGCGATTGCCGCCGCCGCTCACTTCATCCACCGCCACCGCCAGCGCGCGTTCGCCCGGTTGCAGCAGGCTGGCCATGCCATGCGCCAGCATGGACGGCAAGATGGGATCGCCCATGGCGACGTCGGTGCGCACGATCGCGCCGGTGAGCAGGTCGGCCGCCGGAAAGCCGCCCGACAGGGCCACCTGCCACTTCGCCACTTCCAGCATGTCCGGCGCGATGCGCGTGCCGGCCGGGATCGCCTTGGCCGCCACCACCACGGGATAGAACTTGACCGGCTCCTGCGGCGCCGGCGCGCTGGCCGCGACGGGCGCGGCCGGCTGCGGCGGCGAGGACGGCGCCGACGCCAGGCGCCAGGCCACGAAAGCCAGCACGAGCCCAGCCACCAACAACACGCCCGCGATGATCTTGCTCAAGCTGCTCATGGTGTCCCTTGTGAGATTTGCACGGTCGCCTTGGAAGACAATCTGGACGGAATCCAGTCCTTGTTCGCGCCGGGCAGCATGGCGATGAGCGCCTGCATGGTGGCCAGCACCGGCCAGGACTGGGTGTTGTAGGTCATGGAGATCGTGGCGCAGTTGGCGGTCTGTCCGCCCGCGCCGCTCCAGGCGCAAGGCGCGCTGGTAATGGCGCAGCCCACTGCTGAGCCGGTGGAGAACACGCCCATCGCCGCCGTGCAGGCCGCGCCATTCACGTCGGGCGCTCCCGAGAAGCGCGCGAACACGGCGGCGCGGGCGCCTTCGTTGGCCGCCGCCGCCAGCTGCTGCTGCATCCAGAACAGCACGCCATAGCCAACCACGGCGCAGATGAACATCAGCAGCATCGTCAAGGTCAGCGAGAACTCCAGTGCGGCGATGCCGCGCTGCCCGCGGCATGCGCCATGGCGATCAGGGGTGGGCTTCATCGCGGGCCGCATGGCTCAGGTATCTCCGTCCATGGTGTTGCCGAGATACACGGTGGCCCGCGCGGTGAGCACGCTGGATGCGGACATCAGCGCATCCTGCAGGAACGGGAAGGCGGGGATCAGCGGGTGCGCGCCATAGGCATAGGACACCGTCACTTCGATCTGGTCCTTGGCCAGCGTCATGCCGCTGCAGGCGCCGCCGCCGGCGCTGCTGAGCGTGCCGGTGCTGCCGCAGACCGCCACCTTGACCGGCGCGGAGGACATCGTGCTGACCCAGTTGGCCAGGGCCAGCGCGGTGTCGCGGCCGGCGTTGGCGCGGGCCGTCAGCGACGGCGTGCCGGCCTGCCATTGCAGCACCTTGCGCGCGCCGTCCTGCGCGGCCAGCGTGATGGAATGCTGTGCGGCGAACACCAGGGAATAGGTCAGGATCCCGTAGAACACCAGGAAAAACACCACGAATACCAGACCGAATTCAAGGGAATAAACACCACGCTGAGCGCGGCGACGCCCAGATACGCGCCATAGGGAATCTGCTTCCAGCGGTCGGCCAACGCCCAATAGCGGTTGATCTGCAGATAGGCCAGCGCATGCAGGCCCGCCAGCAGGCTCGCCCCCACCAGCGTCACCATCAGCGGTGCGAAGCCCAGCAGCAGGCCGAGTATGGCGATGGCCTTGACATCGCCCGCGCCCATCTTGCGCCGCGCCCAAACAGGCAGGAACAGGAAGGCGCAGAAAAAGCCTGCCAACGCCATGCCCCAGCCGGCCCAACGCGGCGGAGGCATCCAGCCAGGAACCAGCCAGGCGGCCAGCAGCCAAAGCAGCTGCCCCGCGAATCCCGCGACGATGAGCGTATTGGGAACGCGGCGATGGCGCAGATCGGCGTGGATCAACACCAGATTCCAGCATGCGAACAACAGCCACCACAGCGCTTCCCCTGGATACAAGGCACGACCTTCCAACGGTTACCGATACGACCGCAGCGCGTCCTTCCGAACGGACGCCGCCCCTCCAATTCGTGCATCGCGGACACCACCGCGGCAGTCCGCGGGCGGGGCCCCGGAACCGGGACCGTCCGCGGCGCGCCGGGCTTGTTCCCGAGGGCCTCAGGTGCCCTGGGCCGCGTCGAGCTTCGCCTTGAGCGCCTGGTACATGCTCTGAAGACTGCCGGTGAACAAGCCCACCGACGCGATCAGCGCGACCGCGACCAGTCCGGCGATCAGGCCATACTCCAGCGCCGTGATGCCGGCGTCGTCATTCCAGAACTGCATGAGCTTGGCTTTCATCTCAGACTCCTGCTCTGTCATCAGCTCCACCCTTGGCCGGGCGGACCCTTGGAACCGGCGGCCGGCACTGGGCCATCCGCCGGCCCGCCAGCCGACCCATCAGGTGGTCCTGGCGGTATCCAGCTTGGTCTTGAGTGCGTTGAACATGTCTTTCAGACTGCCCGTGAACGCGCCAACGCCTATGACCAGGGCCACTGCCACCAGGCCCGCGATGAGCCCGTATTCCAGGGCGGTGATGCCTTCCTCATCGTTCCAGAACTGCGCAAGTTTCGCTTTCATGTCGAGCTCCCAAGGTCTCGATTGATCAATTGAGCCGCCCGCGCGTGCGAAGCATGCTCGCTAAGGCCAGGAACCGTCCGCAAGCCCGCTGGCGCCGGCCTGCACCCGGGCCCTGTGCCTAACCCGGTCCCACCGTGGGACCGTGGGTCCTGCCCGGCTCCACGGCGGGAGCCGATTCGATGATGGCGTCGATGCGCTGCGCCAGGCGGGCGCGAAAACGGCTGGAGGCCCGCTGCAGGTGCCAGCGCATGAGCACCAGCACCACGGCCGACAGCCCGAAGGCAATATAGGGAAGCAGCACGCCGCCGATCTGCATGCCGGTTCCGTCGCGCGGCGCGGTGCACACCACCGTGCCCGCCGCGGCGCCGGTGTAATGCATGCCACACACGGCCACGGCCATCAAAACGGCCGCTCCGGCGCGCTGGAGCTCATTTTGCGTATTGAAAGCCAGCCATAATGCGGCCGACGCGGCGATTACGGCTATCAAAACCGATAAAACAACGAGCGGCAGATTCCACAGGAATACTGCCGGCATGCGCATGGCGCTGATGCCGACATAATGCATGGCGGCGACGCCCAGGCCTGCGGCCAGGCCGCCGACCAGGCAGCGTCCGATCGTGAAACGGTCACGTCCCACATACCAGAAAGCCCACCCGGAGAACCCCGCGGCAACCAGGAAGCTGAGTACGGTCAAACCCACCTGATAACCAACCAGGAAGGGCAGGTCCTGCGCCTGCATGCCAATGAAGTGCATGCTCCAGATACCGACGCCGCCCATCGCCACCGCGCCGATGAGGATATAGCCCAGGCGGATATCGCCGTCCTGCGTTTCCGTGCGGATGCCGACAGCGGCAAGCAGCGCCACATAGGAGCCCAGCACCGCCGTCAGGAACGACAGCGCGACCAGGCCACCATTGAAGGAAAGCGGAACGACGTCACCCGGATTCATGCGCGCCCCCGAGGCAGCAGCCCCTGGCCTGCCGCCTGTCTTGCCGAACGTTCGCCGCGACTCGTCTTGCGGTCATCCTGGCACATCTTGCGGACTCCGGTTAACCCGAAAATCGAAAGTGTTTAGAAACGTGTATATAGTCTTATCTATTAACAATTAATACACATCAGGGTTTATACCAGCATTCACAGCGTGACAACAACAGACATGTAACTCCTACCCCCAATATTCAGAACAATCATATTGGAAACCCTTAAGAACTCCAGGCCAGGCAACGGTTTCACTTGATTTCAGCGTGCCGTTAGCCAGCATCCTGGGCAATTACGGCAAGTGGCCATCCGGCCACAATGAAATAAATTGTCATTACCCATGGGCGCTGGCAAGATACCGCCTGACATCAATCCTCCATTTATCGCAGTAAATATTACGTCCCCATTAATAACTGATATTTGGTAAATATCGCCATTACCGTTCCGGCGGCAATGCCGCGGCACATCAGAGACACGACAGGCATGAGACGCACGCTCCCCGCAAGCCCCTCGTACGTACTGCTGGCCTGCGCACTGGCCGCAGGAACCGCTCACGCCGACGGCCCGCTGCGCGGCAATCCGGTGGATTCGCTGCCGCCGATGGAAAGGCCCGCGTCGGCCAACCAGCCGCCGCCCGTGGTGCAGGCGCCCACGCCGGAGCAACTGGCGCTGCAGGCCCGGCTGGCCCAGCGCATCGTGCCGCGCCATTTCGACGTGTCCGGCGTGCACGCCATGCCCTTCGAAGAGGTGTCGGCGCTGCTGAGCCCCCTGTCCGGCAAGGAAATCAGCCTGGGCGAGCTGGTGCAGCACGTGGACAAGATCACCCAGCTCTATCGCGACCGCGGCTATCCGCTGTCGTTCGCCCTGGTGCAGAACCAGGATTTCGCCAACGGGCTGGTAGTCGTGACGGTGGTGGAAGGCCATATCGGCAGCGTTCGCATCAACGGCGACCTCGGCAATGCCAAGGACCGCCTCGAAGCGCTGGCGCAGCGGCTGAAAGAGGAAAAGCCGCTCAGGCAGGCCACGCTGGAGCGCGTGCTGAACCTGATGCGCACCGTGCCCGGCGTGACCTTCACGCCCAGCCTGGACCTGCCCCGGCGCGCGGACGGCGCCACTGAACTGGTGCTGGAGGCCAGCCGGCAGCCGGTGAGCCTGACCGGCGGCGTGGCCGAGCTGGGCAAGGGCATGCAGCCGCTGGTCAATGTCGCCACCAACAGCCTGACGCCGCTGGGCGAACAGATCAAACTGACAGCCGCCGTGCCTTTCAGGTCGGGCGACGTCAAATACGTCATGGGCGAGATCCGCGTGCCGATCGGCTCCGACGGGCTGGCCGTGAAGGTGGACGGCTATCACTATGACGCGCGTCCCAAGGACGATGCAATCGAATACCTGGGATTTCAGCGGCGCGTCCGCAATGACCGTATCGGCCTGGGCGTGAGCTACCCCTTCCTGCTCAACAACACCCGCTCGCTGACCGGCACGCTGGGGGTATACGCGGCCAATTCCAAAGACCGCTACGAAGCCAACAACAGCGATCGCTGGCTGCAACAGGACGCGCGCGTGCGCGCCGTCAATGCCGAACTCAGGTATATCCAGCTGTCCGAGAGCATGGCCACCGACGTGACACTGGGCGTGGCCAAGGGTTTTGACGCCGCCGGCGCGAAAAAGGAAATCTCGACCAATTACGGGTTTTCCTCGGTGCCGGTCCTGGACCTGGATTTCAAGCGCTTCAATCTGAACGCAAAACAAACGTTTGTGCTGCCGGCACAGTTTGGCCTGGTGCTGTCCGCGGCTGGCCAATACTCCAGCAATATCCTGCCTTCGTCCGAACAGGTCTCGTTCGGCAGCTGGCGCTACGCCATGGGCTACCCGCAAGGAGAACAGAGCGGCGACAAGGGCGTGGGCGCATCGCTGGAAATCAATCGGCGTTTCAACACCGGCTGGCGGTATCTGAGCAATGTGCAGCCCTACGCGCTGGTGGACTATGCCCGCACCTGGTACAACAACTCGTCGCTCCAGCAGTTGAACCAGCGCCATCTGTCCTCGGTGGCGCTCGGCCTGCGGTTTACCGACGACAAGTACTATTTATTCGATTTCAACGTCGCCAAGCCCGTCGCCTCGCGCACTTCCAACGGCGACAACCGCGACCTGCGCTTCAACGCGAATTACTCTCTTTATTACGACGCGTTCTGAACGGCATGTTCCCTGTCCCGAATAAACCGGGGCGTCGATAAATCGCGATATCCCCGCGCCTGTTGCGACAGGCGCTTTTTTTTGCCCGTTCCCAACATCACGTTACGTAACGCCCGACGTAACGTAACCCCCGAATCCGCCGCATTCGTAACATTCGCAGGCTCTTTGCGATCCCAGATTTGCGGGTTTCTCAATATTGGTGCAAACCCTTGGAATGATACGCAAGCCATTGAAAAAAATGAATATTTATTAACCCTTAACTCCAAGAATGACGTTCAAAATCGGTTCCTGAAAAAACTTGGCACGGTTTATGCATGAGGAAAGGTATCGGGCGGTATCGCCGTCTGACCCTTCCAAACCAGGAGCTCGCCATGTACATCAAGACAGATACGCAACGTGTGCAACGCATTCTGACCGCCACCGTCATGGCGGCCGCCATCATGAGCGCCCTCTCCGCCTGCGGCGGCGGTGGCGGCGGTGGAAGCAAATCCGCCAGCCTGCCGGGCACGAACATCCCGACCAACCCGGGCGGCGGCCTGCCGGGCAACCCAGGCAATCCCGGCAATCCCGGAAACCCGGGCAACCCCGATCCTGGCGGCCCCACCACGCCGACCACCACGCCGGGCGCGCTGCAAACCTCCCTGGGCAATACCGGCAAGGCCGTGGACAACGTCCTGCCCCTGAATCTGGGCACGACGCTGGGCGGCATCGGCAAGGCGCTCGACCCCACGGTCAAACCCGTGACCGACCAGGTGGTCAGCCTGACGCAGAAGGTCGGCGCGACGACCGGCCTGGGCCAGCCCGTGAACGGCGTGCTGCAACAAACCGGCGGCCTGGTCAGCAATCTGGGCACCACCGTGAAGGGCACCGGCCTGCCGGGCGGACTGGGCGCCGGCGTCGGCGGACTGGTCGACGGCCTGGGCAAGACCGTGGCCAGCGCGGGGGGCCTGCTCAATGCCTCTCCGAACAATCCGGATCCGCTCAAGACCGTGCTCGGCAACGCCACCAATGCCGTGGGCGCGCTGACCGCGGGCCTGGGCGGCCAGGGCGGCCTGCTCAACCCGGTGAACAAGCTGGTCGGCGGCGTGACCGGCGGCGTGCTCAGCGGCCCCTACAAGCCCGTGCTGGAGCCTGCCCTGGCCAATACGGGCAAGGCTGCGGACAACCTCCTGCCGCTGGGCCTGGGCCCGACGCTGGGCGGCGTGGGCGCGGCGCTTGACCCGACGGTCGGCCCGCTGGCCGGCACGGTCACCAACCTGACCCAGCAGGTCGGCGCCACCACCAAGCTGGGCGCGCCGGTTGCCGGCCTGCTCAACAACGTGGGCGGCACCGTCGCCGGACTGGGTGGCCAGGTCGGCAACACCGCGGGCCTGGGCGGCGTGCTGCAAGGGCTGGGCGCCACCGTCAGCAGCGTGGGCGGCCTGCTCAACGCCACGCCGGGCAACACCAATCCGCTGGGCAACACGCTGGCCAACGCCACCGGCACCGTGGCGGCCCTGACCGGCGGCCTGGGCCTGGGCGGCGCGGCCGGCGGCAACGGCGGACTGCTGAGCCCGATCACCGGCATCCTGGGCGGCGTGGGCGGTGTCGGCGGCACCCCGGCGGGCGGCAATGGCGGCCTGCTGGCGCCGGTCACCGGCCTGCTGGCGGGCGTGACGGGCAGCCTGGGCGGCACCGCCGGCGGCGCGACCAACGGCGGTCTGCTGGGCGGCCTGCTCGGCGGCACGGCCGGCGGCACCGCGGGCGGCACGGCTGGCGGCGCGGCCAATGGAGGCCTGCTGGGCGGATTGCTGGGCGGACTGACCGGCGGCGTCACGGCCGGCGCCTCGGGCGGAGCGGCGGGCGGCGCCTCGGGCGGCGCGGCCAACGGCGGACTGTTGGGCGGCCTGCTCGGCGGCGTGGCTGTCAATGCGGGAGCCAGCGCGGGCGGCGCCAGTGCCGGTGCCTCGGCAGGCGCGAACGGCGGGCTGCTTGGCGGCTTGCTGGGCGGCGCGACCGGCGGCACCACCGGCTCGTCCGGCGGCGCGGCCAACGGCGGGTTGCTGGGCGGATTGCTCGGCGGCCTGACGGGCGGCCTGACGGCCAAGAAGTAATGACGACAACCTGATTCGTGAGGGAGCGAAATCATGCTGCAACAAGAAACCATCGTTCACCACGAGCATGTGACCGTGATGCCTGAGTCCCGCACCGCCACGCTGCGCCCCGGAATGCTCGAGGATATCGCCCTGATGCTGGGCCGCCAGTTCGCCGTGTACAACGCGGCCTGCCAGGCGGCCCTGGCGGAAAAGCTGGAGATTCCCCTGGCGGATCTGAAAGCGCTGGAGCTGATCATGGAGTTCGACGCGCTGCCCACCGGACAACTGGTCCAGCTGATGGGCATCAGCTCCGGCGGCGCGACGGCCCTGATCAATCGCCTGGAAGGGGCTGGATATGTGCAACGCGGTCGTCATCCCCTGGACCGCCGGATGATCGTGATCCGGCCGGTCGAGGAAACCTGCCAGATGCTGGCCCAGGAACGGCAGTGGATCACGGAGCAAGTCGTCACGCTGGCGCGCCGCTATGACGCGTCGGAGCTGGAAACGGTGCATGCCTTCCTGGCGCAGTGCGTGCGCGCCCTGAGGCACGACACCCTGGTGTGGCTGGAAACCCGCAGCGCGCATCATCACGACGACCTTTGAACCGGCCCGCCTCGGCGAGCGGCGAGGCCCGGCGCGCGTCCCCTTCCGCAAGGATCGGGACGCGCATTTGCTTGGGCGCGCGGGCTGCGCCCCGCGCGCTTCCAGCGCTTCACCGCCTCAGCGGGAACCGCCTTCAGGCGCGGCGCCGAATTGCAGGCGCGGCACCGCCGCCAACAGCTTGCGCGTCACTTCCTGGCGCGGGGCATGCAGCACGGCATCGGCCTGATCCAGCTCGACAATGCGTCCGCCGTCCATCACGGCGATGCGATCGGCCAGGTATTCGACCACGCCAAAGTTGTGCGTGATGAACAGATAGGCGATGCCCAGCTCTTCCTGCAATTCGTTCAGCAGGTCCAGGATCTGCGCCTGCACCGACACGTCCAGCGCGGACGTGGGTTCGTCGCAGATCAGCACCTTGGGCTCGACCGCCAGCGCGCGGGCGATGGCGATGCGCTGGCGCTGGCCGCCGGAAAACTCGTGCGGATAGCGGCTGAGCGTGTCGGCCGGCAGGCCCACGCGCTCGACCAGCCGGGCCGCGCGCGTGGCGCGTTCCCGCGGGCTCATGCCGCGCCGCAGGGATTCCAGGCCTTCGTCCAGGATGTCGCCGATCCGCATGCGCGGGTCGAGCGAGGCGAAGGGATCCTGGAACACGATCTGGATGTCCTGCCGCAGCCGCTGCAGGCTGCGCCGGTCGGCCGCCAGCAGGTCGTGGCCCAGCAGCATGGCGCGCCCCGACACATGCGCGCCGTCGATCAGGCGCAGCAGCGCCTTGCCGGTAGTGGTCTTGCCGCAGCCAGACTCGCCCAGCAGGGCCAGCGTCTCGCCGGCGCGCAGCGTGAAGGACACGCCGTCGGCCGCCTTGACCCAGGACACGATGCGGCGCAGCGGCCCCTTGCGCACCGGGTAGTGGACCTGCAGGTCCTGCACGTCCAGCACCACTGCCCCGGCGCCGCGCTCGCCGCGCCGCGATCCCGGGCGCGCCTGCCGGCCTTGCTCGGTCAGCGGCGCGCCGCGCTTGTCGAAAGTCGGGATGGCGTCGAACAGCTGGCGCGCATAGGGATGGCGCGGCGCGCGGAAGAATTCCTCGGCGCTGGCGCTTTCGACGATCTCGCCGCCGCGCATCAGCGCGACGTGGTGCGCCACGTTCTTCACCACCGCCAGGTCGTGGGTGATCAGCAGCACCGCCATGCCCAGCTCGCGCTGGATGTCGGCCAGCAGGTCCAGCACCTGCGCCTGGACGGTAACGTCCAGCGCCGTGGTCGGCTCGTCGGCGATCAGCAGCAGCGGCTCGGCGGCCAGCGCGATGGCGATCATGACGCGCTGCTTCTGCCCCCCCGAAAACTGGAAGGGATAGTCGTCGATGCGCCGCTCGGGCTCGGCAATGCCGACCCGCCGCAGCCAGTCGATGGCGCGCAGGCGCGCCGCGTCGCCGCGCAACGAGGTGTGCGTGGTCAGCGTCTCGATGATCTGGTCGCCCACCCGCATGACCGGGTTCAGGCTGGTCGAGGGCTCCTGGAAGATCATGCCGATGCGCCCGCCCCGCACGCCGCGCATCGCGCTTTCCGGCAAACGGTTCAGGTCCTCGCCGTCCAGGTCGATCTGTCCGCCCACGATGCGGCCGGCATCGGGCAGCAGCCGCAGCAGCGCCAGCGCGGTCATGCTCTTGCCGCAGCCGGACTCGCCGACCAGGGCGAAGGTCTCGCGCCGCGCCACCGCCAGTCCCAGGCGCTTGACGGCCTGGGTGATGCCGCGTTCGCCGGCGATGTCGATTTGCAGATCACGGACTTCGAGCATGGGGGAGCCGGCGTTCATCGCGCGTCTCCCTGGCCAGCCTGGGATTGCTCGCGGCGCGGACGCAGGAAGCGCGCCAGGCCCGCCACACGGCTGGGCTTGTAGCGGCGCGTGCGCGGATCGAAGGCGTCGCGCACCGCGTCGGCGAACAGGTTGGCCGCCAGCACCAGGGCCAGCATGAAGACGAAGGCGGTCATCAGGTTCCACCAGATCATGGGATCGCGCGACATCTCCAGGCGGGCGCCGTCGATCATCGAGCCGAAGGAATTCATGCTCGGGTCCACGCCGATGCCCAGATAGGACAGCACGGCCTCGTACAGCACCAGCCCGGAGAACTCCAGCACCACGGTAATCAGCACCAGGTGCGCCACGTTGGGCAGCAGGTGCCGCGTCATGATGCGCCAGTGCGACACCCCGAAGGCCCGCGCCGCCTGCACGTACTCCAGCTCGCGCAGCTTGAGCGTCTCGGCGCGCAGCAGGCGGCACAGGCCGGACCAGCCGGTCAGGCCCAGGATCATGCACAGCAGGAACAGGCGCAGATCGGCGCGCGCGGCCGAGGTGTCGTACAGCTCGGCGTGGTTGTCGATGTAAACCTGCATCATCAGCGCGCAGGCCGCCACCAGCAGCACGCCCGGTATCGAGGTGATGGTGGTGTACAGGTACTGGATGGCGTCGTCGACCCGGCCCTTGAAATAGCCGGCCGAAATACCGAACACGATGGCCGGCGGCAGCATGGCCAGCGTGGTCAGGCTGCCGATCACCAGCGCCGTGCGGATGCTCTTCAAGGCCTGCCAAAGCACGTCGTTGCCGATGCGGTCCGTGCCCAGCGCGTGATAGCCGGTGGACAGCCCGATCAACGCGCCCGCCGCCATACACAGCAGGATGAAGGTCAGGCTCATGGCGCGCCACGGCAGTTCGCCGCGGCCGCCCAGGACTTCGGCGGCCGCCGCCGCGACGCCGCCGCGCCGGCGCGCCAGGCAGGCGATCAGCAGGACGGTGCCGGCCAGGCCGGCCGCCAGGCCGCCGGCCAGCCCCAGGCCGAGGCGCTTGAGCACGTCGGCGGGACGGTCGCGGTCCGGGTCGGCCAGGTGCTTGCCCGCGCCGCGCAGCAACGGGAAATCGCGCACCGGCTTGTCGTCCACCAACATCGTTTCCTTGGTGAACTGGCGCACCGCCAGCGGCGTGGAATAGGTTTTCTCGGGCCGCGTCAACACGCTGCCGTCCAGCAGCCCGTCCAGCGCCGAGCGGACGACGGGCGCATAGGCGGGCGCGGCGCCGGCCGGCGCACCTGGCGCCGGCGGCAGCAGCGGCCGGTAGTGCACGGAATCGAGCAGCCCGACGATGACGAAGGCCGCCAGGATCACGGCCGAGCACATGGCCGGCGTGTCGCGCGCGACGCGCCCCCAGGTGGCGCGCAGGGCCGGGCTGCGGCGCACGCGCCAGGCGTAGGCCAGCGCCCCCAGCGCCATCAGCCACAGCGCGATATCGGTCCAGAGCAAGACGATCTTGGGCATGGCGGCTACTCGAAACGCACGCGGGGGTCGGCCAGCGTGTAGGAAATATCGGCCAGGATCAGGCCCACGATGTAGAGCGAGGCGCCCAGGAACACCATGGCGCGCACGATGGAGAAGTCCTGCGCGTTGATGGCGTCGATGGTGTAGCTGCCCAGGCCGGGAATGCCGAAGAAGGATTCGGCGATCAGGCTGCCCATGAACAGCAGCGGCAGCGCCGCGACGGTGCTGGTCAGGATGGGCAGCATGGCGTTGCGCAGCACATGGCGGAACAGCACGGCGCGCTCGGCCAGGCCCTTGGCCCTGGCGGTACGCACGTAGTCCTTGCCGATTTCCTCCAGGAACAGCGTGCGGTAGAAGCGCGCCTCGGGCCCCAGCCGCGAGACGATCGCCACCAGCACCGGCAGCGCCAGGAACTTGGCCATGTCCAGCCCGCCGGAAAAGCCCGAGAACGGCACCAGCCGCAAGGTCTTGGCGAACAGCCACTGGCCCGCGATGATGTAGAACAGGCTGGAGATGGATAGCAGGATCACGCACAGCACCACGCCCCAGAAGTCCAGCCGCGTCGCGCGGAAATAGACCAGCATGAGCGAGAACGCGATGCTGACGAAGAGCCCCAGCAGGAAGGTGGGCACGGCCAGCGCCAGGCTGGGCCCCATGCGCGTGCGGATCTCGCGGCCGATGTCGCGCCCGCCGTCCGAGGCGCCGAAGTCCATGGCCAGCAGCGGCACCGAACGCTGGTAGAACACCGTGTCGGTCAGCCGTCCCGCGCCCTGGGCGCCGGCGTTGTAGAACAGCGGCTTGTCGTAGCCGTGCTCGACCTTCCATTTCTCCACCGCGTCCTGGCTGACGCGCTGCCCGCCGATGGCCAGCCGCGCCATGTCGTCGGGCGTGTTGACGGCGAAGAACAGGATGAAGGTGAACAGGTTCACGCCGATCAGGATCAGCACGCCGTACAGCAGCCGGCGAATCACGTAGCCGATCATGGTTGATGCTCCTTGCGCGCGGCCTGGGCGAACGCCGTCTGCCGCTCGCGCCGCTTCAGGGCCACATAGGACGGCCAGACCGCCAGCGCCAGCAGCAGCGCGAACACGCCCAGCGGCCACCAGATGGGGGAATTCCATTCATCGATCTTGCGGTGGCGCAGTTCCGGATCGATCTTCATGTACTGCAGGATGTTGCGCACCATCTGGGTGGGCTTGGCGTTGCCGACCCACTGCTGGTAGGCGCCGCCCGACATGGGGAAATAGCCGAACATCCAGGGCGCGTCGCGCTGCACGATGGCGACCATGCGGGCGATCACGCGTTCCTTCTCGGGACCGTCGTCCAGAAGCTTCATCTGCTCGAACAGCTTGTCGTACTCAGGGCTGTCGTAGTTGGCCGCGTTCTCGCCGCCGGTCTTGGCCTTGGCGTTGGGACCGTAGAGCAGGAACAGGAAGTTCTCGGCGTCCGGATAGTCGGCGTTCCAGCCCCACAGGAAGATCTGGGCCGACCCACGCCGCATCTTGTCCTGGAAACGGTTGTAGTCGGTGGCGCGCACGTCCAGCTGCACGCCGATCTTGGCCAGCTGGCGCCGCATCCAGTCGAACTGCGGGTTGGAGCCGCCGCCGGTCATGGAGTCGTAGTACAGCACCAGCGGCGCGCCGGTCCGGGCATTGCGGCCGTCGGGATAACCGGCCTCGGCCAGCAGCTTGCGCGCCACGTCGATGGGCTTGCGCACCGGCTTGCCGTCGACCAGATCGTAGACCACCGGGTTCACGCCCTCGGGCGGCTCGCGGTAGCCCAGCACGCCCGGCGGCACCGGGCCGTAGGCCACCGAGGCCTGGCTGTTCTCGAACACCGCCACGTATTCTTCCCAGTCGAAGGCGATGCTGATGGCCTGGCGCAGCTTGCGGTTCCGGTCGGCCTGCTCGGGCGTGTCGCCCTTGCCCACCACCGGATCCAGCCAGTTGAAGCCCATGTACCAGTTCGCGGTCTCGACCGTGGTCGGCAGCTTGATGCCATGCTCTCGGTACTTGCGGGCCTTGTCCTGGCTATCGCCGGCGGCCACCAGCATGGCCACGCCATACTCGCCGCGCTCGATCTGCGGCACGTCGTAATAACTCTGCAGGAACTTGCCGGTCAGCGGAATGGCTTCCTTCTCGACGTTGAACACGGCGCGGTCGATGAAGGGCGTGGGCTTGCCGCAATCGGCCAGCAGGCCCGCGGCCCGGTCGCCCGGCTCGCCTTCGCAGGGATAGGGCTCGCCGTGGAAGTTCGGGTTGCGCGCCAGCACATGGCGGCGGTTCTGCAAGGACTCCACCAGCATGTAGGGGCCGGTGCCCACCGGCCAGGTATTGAACGACAGGTCCTGCTCGGCCATGCCGGGCTGGCTGTAGTAGCGGTCGGCCTCCCACGGGATCGGCGCCGTGAAGGTCATGGCCAGCCAGTACTTGAACTGGGGATACTTGCCGTTGACGCGGATGCGCAGCGTCAGCGGATCCAGCGCCTGCACGCCGTCGAAGCCATCGGCCTCGCGCAGGTCCAGCCAGGGCGAGGCCCCCGCCCCGCCCGGCGCGTCGCGCCGCAGCGCCTGGTCGCGCTGGCGCAGCCGGTCGCCGTAGTCCTTCAGGCCGTGCACGTACTCGGCCATCAGTGAATAGATGGGTGACACCACGCGCGGGCTGGCCAGGCGGCGCATGGCATAGACGTAGTCGTCGGCGGTGAGATCGCGCGTGCCGGTCAGCGGAAAATCCGGGATGGCGTACTTGTCCCGCAAGTCAGCGGCCGCCACGGGGAAATACGCGTAAGACCCATCTGATTGCTTGGCGAAGGCCGGATGCGGCGCGTAGCGCATGCCGGGGCGCAGCTTGATGTCGTACACGCTCTGCGCGATCTGCTCGCCGGGCGCGTCGGCCGGCAGCGTGTTGCCCTGCTTGTCCAGGTAGACGGGCGGGTCGATGCTCGCGGCCGCGCGGGGCACCAGCTCGTAGGGCCGCTTCAGGTAGTGGTAGCCGTAGAGCGTTTCATAGACGTTGTAGGTATAAGGCGTCTCGTCAGTGGAATAAGAGCTGGCTGGATCCAGGTACTTGGGAGAACGCTTGACGAAGGCGGAATACAGCGTGTTCCGGCTTTCGGCGCCGGACTCATAGGGGCTGTTGACGGGGCTGCCGTCGTTGGAGCAGCCCGCCGCCGCCAGCAGCAGCAACGCGGTAGCCGCTGCCCGCAGCTGCTTCATGACGCGCATAAGACCTTCCCAGAACAATGGATGCGACAGAGGATAGCAAAGCCGGGGCGTGATCAGAACCCCGGCATGCCCCTAGTGTGCTGTCCCGCCGATACGCCGCCGGGCTCAACCGCACTGGCGCTGGCGCCAGCAGTCGTAGCGCCACTTCCAGGGCTGCACCGCGCCGGGCCGTGCCCACAGGCCGCGGCCGGCGGCCTTGGCCTGGCGCTGCAGGTCGGGCATGGCCTGGTCGCGCAGGTAGTCGCCCTGGCGCGCGGTGTAGGCCCAGGCGTAGCCCGCCTCGACCTGCAGCCGGTTGGCCGAACGGCCGTCCGCCAGGATCAGCGCGCAGACCTCGCGGCCGTACTGGTCCTTTTCATAGCATTGCGCGGTCAGGGTCTTGCCGGCCACCAGCTCCGCCAGGTGCTTGCGCGAGGCCTCGGCATCGGGCTGGCCGGGCTGGTCCGCGCCATGGCCCTCCTCGGGCGCGTCGATGCTGTCCATGCGGATGCGGCGCTGGCCGTCCGGCGCCCGCAGCGTCACCGTGTCGCCGTCCGCCACGTTGACGACGGTGCCGGTGATCGTGTAACTGCCTTTGGGAACGCCGCCGGCCAGCGGCGCGCTGGATGCGCCGCCCTGGGGCTTGCCCGCCGCCGGCGGGCGGCCGGCGTCCTTGTCCGGCCGCGACGGCTGCATCCAGTTGACCAGCGCGCCGGCCGCCGCGAGGATCAGGGCCACGATCAGGGCGGTCAGCCTGCTGCCGCCGAAGGGAGTTTTGCCGCGCAAGATCGCCGCGCTCCAGGAAAATGAATGGCTGGCAGTGTGCCACAAGCCCGGCCCGTCTCCGGGCGGGAACAGGATGGCGATGCGCGGCCGGCCGGCGCTGCGGCTACAGCCAGCCCGACTTGCGGAAGCGCCAGTAGAGTACGGAACAGATCGTCACGATGACGCCCAGCGTCACCGGATAGCCCCATGGCGATTTCAGTTCGGGCATGAACTCGAAGTTCATGCCGTAGATGCCGGCGATGGCCGTGGGCACGGCCAGGATGGCCGCCCAGGAGGCCAGCTTGCGCGTGGTGTCGTTCTGCGCCGCCTGGCCGATCATCAGGCTGGCTTCGAACGCGAAGGCCAGCGCCTCGCGCAAGGAATTGAACAGTTCGTCGACGCGCAGCACGCGGTCGGCCACCTCGCCGAAATAGGGCCGCGCGTGTTCATCGACCGCCGTCATCTCGACCCGCGCCAGGCGGCGGCAGATCTCGGCCAGCGGCGACACCACGGTATGAATGCGCAGCAGGTCGCGGCGCTGGCGGTACAGCCTGCGGATATCGGAATCCTTGGCGCCGCGAATCAGCAGCTTCTGCTCGGCGCCCTCGACCACGCTCTCGATCTTGGCGGCGGCCGCCACATAGCGGTCCACCAGCCAGTCCAGCAGCTCGGACGCGACGTAGTCGCTGCCGCGCTTGAGCAGGTCCGGCGAGGCTTCCAGCCGCTCGCGCAGCGGGCTGTGGCCGGCGGTGGCGCCGCGCCGCACGGTGACGAGAAAACCGTCGCCGATCAGGAACTGGGTCTCGCCGAAGATGGGCCGCTCGGCCTCGACCTCGACGGTGATGGCCACGATCAACACCATGTTGCCGTAGTCGATGATCTTGGGCCGCCGGTGCGGCTCCAGCATCTCTTCCTGGTTCTTGTCGCAGGCGCCCAGCTCGCTCACCACCTTGCCCAGCAGCTCGGGACTGGGATTGCGCAGGCCGATCCAGAGCATGCCGTGATCCGGACGCACGTATGCGCCGACCTGGTCGATGGGCACCTCGCGGTCGCGCCGGCCGTTGACATAGGAGATCGACGCAACGACCTCGCGGTTGCCGTTGGCGTCGGGTTGCGGTTCTGTGGTCATGAGCCAGTGTCCTCTTGCGCTGCTGCCCGGCGCCCCACGCGGCGACGGTGGGCCGATGATAGCGCAGCGCGTCCCGGCTCCGCGGCATTCAGCAGGGCTTCAGCCTGCGCCAGTTTCTCGCCCACGACCCGCCGCAGATGGCGGATCAGCAGACGCGCCGCGGCCGATGGCGGACGCGATTTGGGATAGATCAGGCCATACTGGAGCGGCACCGCCGGCTCGAAACGCCGCAGCCGCGCGCCGCGATGCAGTTGCGTCAGGGCGGCCAGCGGATCGCTCAGGGCCGCGCCGCAGCCGGAAGCGGCGAGCTGGCAGGCGAAGAAGCCGAATGTCACCTCGAACTGCGCCTCGGGCTGATAGCCGGCTTCGCCGAAGGCCCTGAGGTAGCGGTGGAACAGCGAACCGCCGGCCGGCATGCCGATGAACCTGCCCTGTCCCAGCGCGCGCGGCGTGATGGGCCCCGGCAGGTCGGCGCGCGGATCGTCCGGCCCGAACACCGCCACGGCATGCGTCTCCGCCAGCGTTTCGGTGACCAGCAGCGGATGCTCGACGGGCAGCTGGGCCAGCGCGATATCGAAATGCTGCTGGCTGATCCAGGCGTCCACATTGGGCGGCATGCGCGCATTGACGCTGGCGCCGAAATCCGGCTCCTCGCGCGTGGCACCGGCGATGGCGTCCACCAGCAGGCCGTCGATCAGGTGCTGCGCCACCAGCACGTTGACGTGGGTGCGGCTCTTGCGGCGCGCGTGGCGCAGGTAGTCCGCGAGCGCATCGTTGGCGCGCAGCATCTCGCCGATGCGCTCGTACAGCTGGCGGCCCGGTTCGGTCAGCGTCAGCCGCCGCCCCTCCTTGACCAGCAGGGCGTACCCGACATCGTCCTCCAGCGCGGCCAGCAGGCGGCTGACCTGGGAAGGACTGCGGCGCAGGCGCAGCGAGGCCTCCGCGATCGAACCGCCTTCGACAAAGGCGCGCAGCGCCTCCATGCCCATGAGCTGCATAGTCGCCCCGTCAATACTTGCATGATATGCAATCATTATGCCTAATTTCACGATTGACGCACATAAACGCCCCTGCCGACAATGCGACAACGCTGTGGCCCGCCCCAGCGCCATCACATGACAAATCAGGGGAAAACCATGAACGCCTTCTTCGGCCGCGCCGCCGGCGCCATCCTGTCGCTGAGCCTGCTGTCCGCGCCCGCCGCGCATGCGCAGGACGCCTACCCGAACAAGCCCGTCAAGGTCATCGTGCACACGCTGCCCGGCGCCTCGTCGGACGTGCTGGCGCGGGCAGTCAGCAAGGCCATGGGCGACCAGCTGGGCCAGAGCTTCGTGGTCGAGAACCGCTCGGGCGCGGGCGGCGCCATCGGCGTGGACGCGGTCGCCAAGGCCGCGCCGGACGGCTACACGCTGCTGGCCGGCGCTTCCAGCGCCATGGTCATGCTGCCCATCGTGCTCACGCGCAAGCTGCCTTATGACGAAAACAAGGATTTCGCGCCCATCGGCGTGATCTCGCGCTCGCCGTTCCTGCTGGTCGCCAGCCAGGCTTCGGGCATCCGCGACCTGCCGGACCTCATCGCCAAGGCCAAGGCGCATCCCGGCAAGATCACCTACGGCAGCGCGGGACCGGGCACCAATCCGCACCTGCTGGGTGAACTGCTCAGCCAGCTGGCCGGCATCGAGCTGACGCACGTGCCCTACAAGGGCCCCGCCGCCGCGCAGGCCGACCTGATGGGCGGCACCATCGACCTGCTGTTCGATACCCCTTCCTCGGCCTTGCCGCACGTGAAGTCGGGCAAGACCGTGGCCATCGCCGCCAGCAGCGACGCCCGCGTCACGGACGCGCCGGACGTGCCCACCCTGAAGGAACTGGGCTATCCCTCGCTGACGCTATACGGCTGGACCGGGCTGTACGCGCCGGCCGGCACGCCGCCCGAGGCGCTGGCGCGGCTGCGCGGCGCGCTCAAGCAGGCGCTGCATACGCCGGCGGTGCGCGAGTTCATCCTCGCCGGCGGCAACGACATCCTGGATCTCTATGGCGACGACATGCTCGCCATGCAGAAGCAGATGCAGGATTTCTGGCGCGGCGTGGTCAAGTCCCGCGGCATCAGACTGGACTAAGGTTCGCCGCCCGGGCGGGTTCCGCGCCCGCCTCCCCCTGCGCCGCAGCCGCGGCGCCAGGCCCCTCATCGCCCTTCCCCTCCCACCGCGGTCCGCCGGGCCGCCGAGGCCATCCCCATGACACTCCAAATCCGACTCGCCGTGCGCGACTGGGACTACATCGTGCCGCTCGCCCTGGGCGACGTGGTTGCCGAAGGCCTGGACCTGCGCATCGACCGGGTGCCCGCCCTGCCCGAGGACCTGGCCGCCGATCCGCGCTACGACGCCGGCGAAATGTCCATGAGCCGTTATTGCCTGGGCCGCCTGCGCGGCCGCGATGATATCGCCGCCGTGCCCCACTTCCTGATGCGCGGCTTCCGCCATCGCTGCATCATCACGCATCGCGACAGCGGCATCACCAACCTGGAACAGCTGGCCGGCGCCCGCATCGGCATGACGGGTTGGCAAGACTCGGGCAATACCTGGACGCGCGCCCTGCTGCGCCGCGTCGGCATCGGCATCGACGACGCGCAATGGCGGGTCGGCCGCCTGACCGCCGCGCACCCGGTCGCCGACCGGCTGTCCGGCTACGGCCAGCCAGGACGCATCGAGGCCGTAGCCGGCGAGCGCCCGCTGGTGGACCTGCTGCGGTCGGGCGAACTGGAAGCCGTGTTCACGCCCTTCATGCCCGACGGTTTCTTCGACGCGGACTCGGACCTGCGCCAGCTGCTGCCGCACTGCCGCCGCGACGAAGTGGCGTACTTCCGCGACGTGGGCTACGTACCCGGCATGCACCTGCTGGGCATCAAGCCGGACATCCTGCGCGCCCACCCCTGGGTCGGCCAGTCCCTGAGCGCCGCGCTGGACGCGTCCGCCGCGATGTGGCTGCACAAGCGCCGCAAATACGCGGACACCACGCCCTGGATCCTGGACGAGCTGATCCAGACCTCGCGCGACCTGCCCGAGGGCTGGGACCGCAACGGCCTGCAAGCCAACCAGCCCATGGTGACGGACTTCCTGGCCGAACTGCGCGCGCAGCGTCTCACCGAGCGCAGCATATCGCCGGCGGAACTGTTCGCCCACGGCTGACGTTCTTGAACATACAAGGAGACTCCCCATGAAAATCGCCCTGGGCCAATTCGCCGTGCGCCCCGACTGGCACGACAACGCCGCGATCTGCCTGGACCTGATCGACCGCGCCGACGCTGGCGGCGCGCGCCTGCTGGCGCTGCCCGAAGGCATCCTGGCGCGCGACATCGCCGATCCCGACCTGGTGCGCCGCGCCGCTCAGCCGCTGGACGGCCCCTTCATGACCCGCATGCTGGAGGCCACCCGCGACCGCGCGCTGACGCTGGTCATGACCGTGCACGTGCCCGCCGACCAGGGCAAGGTCTGGAACATCCAGGTCGCGCTGCGCCGCGGCCGCATCGTCGCGCAATACCGCAAGCTGCATCTGTATGACGCGTTCTCCATGCAGGAGTCGGTCAACGTCGTGCCCGGCGATGAAGTGCCGCCGCTGCTCGAGGTGGACGGGCTGCGGTTCGGCATGATGACCTGCTACGACCTGCGCTTTCCCGAATTGGCGCGCCGCCTGGCGGTGGACGGCGCCGACGCGCTGCTGGTGCCCGCCGCCTGGGTCAAGGGACCGCTGAAGGAACATCACTGGGAAGTGCTGGCCACCGCCCGCGCGCTGGACAACACCTGCTACGTGGCGGCGGTGGGCGAATGCGGTCCGCGCAATATCGGCGCGAGCATGGTGGTGGATCCGCTGGGCGTGGTGATCGCCCGCGCGGCCGAACATGACGCGCTGCTGTACGCCGAGCTGGATCCGCAGCGCCTGGCCCAGGCGCGCCAGGCGCTGCCGGTGCTGGCCAACCGGCGCTTCGCGCGCCCCGAGCTGGCCTGAGCCACGCCGGCCGGCGCGCAGGACGCGTGGGTCATCCCCTTCAAGGCGTGGCGGCGGAAGGCTCGAACAGCACCACCAGATCGCCGCGATAGATGCCGTTGATGCTCGGGCCATCGGGCGTCTGCGCCGGCGCCCGCGCGCTCACCGTCAGCCTGTGGATCTGGTCGTAGCCGCCGTCGCCGGGGGTGCTCTGCAGCACCTTCAGCGGCGCGCCGACGCGAACCTCGTCCTCGCGCCCCGGCTGCGACAGGACCACCTTGGCATCGCGCATCTCATAGACGCCGCCCCGCATCGTCAGGGGCCGAGCCAGCGCGATATTGAACTCCGTGCCCTTCGTCCATACGCGGATGGGCAAGGTCTTGGAGAACGCGCGCTGCGTGCGGTCGGTGGCGTCCAGTTCCTCGTGGTCGTACCAGCCGGAGCCGTCCGGCCGGGAAACGAAGATGGAATCTCCGATCTGGGCGGTGAGCGTGATCTTCTTGACGACGGGAGCGGCATGGGCCGTGCTGGCCAAGGACATGGCCAGGCTTGCGACGAGAGCAATATGTTTGAGCTTCATGATGGACGGATCAAGAGTTTGAACAAAGCCCCCGCCATGTGGGCGGGAATCCGCGCAACCGTGCGGCGGCGAGCGCCTGGGCTGGCACTCCCGTTAACGGCCGGCGAGGCTTGACTCTTTAAAAGCGCCAAGTCTCGTAGGACTATTCTTAACCCAACTGGGCTGAAAGCGCACTAAGAAAACAGGCCGCGCACCCGACGCGCCACGTCGATGCTCGGCGCCTGCGGCGACGGGCCCGCGCCGCTCCCCTCGGGCAGCGGCGGCGCCTTGGGCAGGTGGTCGAACAGCGGCAGCATGGCGTTGGTGATGAAGCGCGTGCGCGACGCATACACATGCCGGTCGCCCATGCCGGTCTGCTGGTGCACGTAGAAGCGCTGCGGCACGACCAGCTGCAGGCGTTCGCGCGCGCGGGTCATGGCCACGTACAGCAGGCGGCGTTCTTCCTCGATTTCCTCGGCCGTGCCGGTGCTCATGTCCGACGGAATGCAGCCGTCCACCACGTTCAGCACATACACGGCCTTCCATTCCTGTCCCTTGGCGGAATGGATGGTGGACAGGATCATGTAATCCTCGTCGCGCAGCGGCGCGCCCGACTCGTCGCTGGTGGCGTCGGGCGGATCGAGCGTCAGCTCGGTCAGGAAGCGTTCGCGCGACGGATAGCCGGCCGCGATGCGGGCCAGCTGTTCCAGGTCGGCGCGGCGCACGCGCGCATCGTCGTACAGCCGTTCGAGCTGGCCCGCGTACCAGCGCAAGGCCAGGTCTACATCGGCGGGCCATGTCAGCGCGGGATCGCGCAGCGCGGCATAGGTGTCGGCGAAGGCGCCCCAGTCCTGCTGCGCCGCCGCGCCCGGCTTGAACGCGCGCAGGGCCGCCAGCGGCTCGGCCGAGGCCGACATCGCATCCATCAGCTTGCCGGCCGTGGCCGGACCGACGCCCGGCAGCAGCTGCGCCACGCGGAAGCCCGCCATGCGGCCGCGCGGATTCTCGGCCCAGCGCAGCAGGGACAGCAGATCCTTGATGTGGGCCGCCTCCAGGAAGCGTAGTCCGCCGAATTTCACGAAGGGGATATTGCGCCGCGTCAGCTCCAGTTCCAGCGCCGCGCTATGGCTGGCCGAACGGAACAGCGCCGCCTGCGACTTGAGCGTGGCGCCCGCTTCGCGCTGCGCCAGCACCTGGTCGGCGACCCAGCGCGCCTGCCCTGCCTCGTCGCTGACGTTGACCATTTCGGGCAGCTGCGAGGATTGCCGGTCGGTCCAGAGATCCTTGGCATAGCGTTCCGCCGCCAATCCGATCACGGCGTTGGACGCGTTCAGGATGGGCTGGGTGGAACGGTAGTTGCGGTCCAGCGTGACCACGCGCGCGGGCCGCGGAAATTGCGTGGGAAAGTCCAGGATGTTGCGCACGGTGGCCGCGCGGAAGGAATAGATCGACTGCGCGTCGTCGCCCACCACGGTCAGGCCGCGCCCGTCCGGCTTCATGGCCAGCAGGATGGCGGATTGCAGGCGATTGGTGTCCTGGTATTCGTCGACCAGCACATGGTCGAAGCGCGCCCCCACATCGGCCGCGATGCCGGGATCGCCCATCATCTCGGCCCAGTACAGCAGCAGGTCGTCGTAGTCCAGCGCCTGCTGGTCCTGCTTGGCCGCGACATAGGCGCGGAACAGGGCCTTGAGCTCGGTCTCCCATTGCGCGCACCAGGGGAAGGCGGTCTTGAGCACGTCTTCCACCGGCGCCTGGCTGTTGATCACGCGCGAATAGATGGCCAGGCAGGTGCCCTTGAGCGGAAAGCGCGACTTGGCCGAGGACTGGCCCAGTTCGTGCCGCACCATGCCCATCAGGTCCTCGGCGTCGCCCCGGTCCAGGATGGTGAAGGACTCGGACAGGCCGATGCGCTGCGCGCAATCGCGCAGCAGGCGCGCGCCGATGGCATGGAAGGTGCCCGCCCAGGGCAGGGCCGGCGGCTGCTGCGCCGCGTTCAGGCGCATCACCCGGTGCAGCACCGCGCCCACGCGACGCTCCATTTCCAGGGCGGCGCGGCGCGAGAAGGTCAGCAACAGCATGCGCTGGGGATCAGCGCCGTTCAGGATCAGATGGGCCACGCGGTGGGCCAGCGTATTGGTCTTGCCCGAACCAGCGCCGGCGATCACCAGCAGCGGGCCGTCCTCGCCGCCGCCCTGGCCGGCCCCGGCCGGGGCCACGCCGAATTCCACCGCCGCGCGCTGGGCGGGGTTGAGGTCCGCCAGGGGATCGGGGCGGTCCTGCTGCGCTGAGGAAGACGGGGATTGCGTATCGGACATGGGCGGGAGAATGGCAACAGGCCCATGCGCGCCCACGGCCCGGAAGGCGGGACCAGCCAGGGCGCGCACAGGTCAGACAACTGTTCATATATCCAGCTATCATAACCCGGTGCCCGCTCCGCCCCGGCGCCCTCGCCCGGAGCGCCATGGCAGCCCATCGCCCCGTCCCGCGCGCCCGACCCGCCCGCGTTTCCTCGCCCTTAGTCGCCCCCGACCGCCATGCGCATCCTCACCGGCGCTGCCTCCTGGACCGATCCCACGCTGCTGGCCTGCGGCCGCTTCTATCCGCCGGCCGTGGCCGCCAACGCCGAGGCCCGGCTGCGCTACTACGCGGCGCGCTTCCCGCTGGTCGAGATCGATTCCAGCTACTACGCGCTGCCCACGGCCGAGAACGCCTGGCGCTGGGACCAGCGCACGCCGGACGGCTTCGTCTTCAACATCAAGGCGTTCCGGCTGTTCACCAGCCACCAGACGCCGCTGTCCGCCCTGCCCCCCGACATCCGCGCGGAGCTCGACGATTGGCCGGATCCGTTCATCTACTACAACGATGTGCCTGGCGAGCTGCGCGACGAACTCTGGCGGCGCTACACGCTGGCGCTGGAGCCGCTGCGCCTGCCGGGCAAGCTGGGCGCCGTGCATTTCCAGTTCCCGCCCTGGATACGGCGCGACGCGCGCGGCCACGCGGCGCTGGCCGAGGCGGCGCGGCGCATGGACGAGCACCTGGTCTCCATCGAGCTGCGCCACCGCAGCTGGTTCGACAGCGCCGCCGCGACGGCCGGCACGCTGGCGCTGCTGCGCGAGCTGGGCGCGGTGCACACGGTGGTGGACGCGCCCGCCGGGCCGGAGAACAGCGTGCCCGCCGTCTGGGCAAGCACGCATCCCGAGCTGACGCTGTTGCGGCTGCATGGCCGCAACGCGGCCGCCTGGAACCGGACCACGCAAGCCTCGTCGGGACGCTTCCAGTACGAGTATTCCGAGGCCGAGCTGGCGGAGCTGGCCCAGCGCTTTTCCCGGCTGGCCGCGCAAAGCGCGCAGGCGCACGCCGTCTTCAACACCAATTTCGAGGACCAGGGCATGCGCAACGCGGCCGCGTTCGCGGCGGCGCTGCCGGGGTTCTGAGACGCGGTCGCCGATGCGCCCTTGGCGGCTCAAGCGCGGGCCGCGCGCGCCGGCTTGCGCGCCACCTCCGCCAGGCTGTCCAGCAACACCTCGAACTTGCGCGCGATGTCCTGCTCGGGCACGCAGGCAAAACCCAGCAGCAGCCCCGGACGCCGCAGCGCCGGGTCTGCGTAGTAGCGTGACAGCGGACGCGTCAGCACGCCGCGCGCGCGCGCCTCCTCGACCACGCGCAGGTCGTCCATGTCGGGGGGCAGCGTCAGCACCAGGTGCAGCCCGGCCAGGCTGGCGTCGCGGTGCAGCCAGTCGGCGCCCAGGCGGCGCTCGATCAGGTTGACCAGCATGGCGCGGCGGCGGCCGTACAGCATGCGCATGCGCCGGATGTGCGCGGCGTAGTGGCCGTCCGCGATGAAGGCCGCCAGCGCGGCATGCGTCATCTGGTGGCCCTCGCGGTACAGCTCGGCGTGCGCCGCCTGGAATGCCGCCACCAGCGGGCGCGGCAACACCAGATAGCCCACGCGCAGCCCCGGGTACAGCGTCTTGCTGAAGGTGCCCATGTAGATCACGGGCGCGTCCGGCTCCAGCCCCAGCAGCGAGGCGATGGGTCGCCCCGAGAAGCGGAACTCGCTGTCGTAGTCGTCCTCGATGATCCAGCTGCCATGGCGCCGCGCGACCGCCAGCAGCTGGCGGCGGCGCGCCAGCGACATCACCGGCCCCAACGGATACTGATGCGACGGCGTGACGAAGATGAAGCGCGGCGGTTCCCCGCCGGCTTCCTGCGGCACCTGCATACCTTCCTCGTCCACCGGCAGATGGCGGATGCGCAGGCCATTGGCCTGCAGCACGGTGCGCGCGCCCCAATAGCCCGGATCCTCGACCCAGGCCACCTCGCCCGGATCGCCCAGGATGCGCGAGGCCAGGTCGATGGCCTGGTGCGAGCCCTCGGTGATGATGATCTGTTCGGGATCGCAATCGATCGAGCGCGTCAGCGCCAGGTGCTGCGCCAGCGCCTCGCGCAGCGCCGGCAGCCCGCCGCCATGGGCGTAGGTGAGCAGGTCGGGCGGCGGATTGCGCCACAGCGCGCTGACGATGCGGCCGAACTTGCGGTGCGGGAATTCGGTCAGGTCGGGCACGCCCGGCATGAAGGCGCCCCATTGGTAGGGCGAGGCCGAGGCGCCATCGACGATGGCCGCGCCGCGCGGCGACAGCGCCGGACGCGGCTGCGGCGCGGCCGCCAGGCGGGCGCGCCGTCCGCTGCTCAGGAACGAGTCCGGCAGCGAGGCGTTGACGAAGGTGCCGTTGCCCTGCCGGCTGCGGGTATAGCCCTCGGCCAGCAGCTGGCTGTAGACGTGGACCACGGTGTTGCGGGCGATGCCCAGCTCGGCCGCCAGGTCGCGCGAGGCCGGCAGGCGGGTATCGGCGGCGATGGCGCCTTCCAGGATGGCTTCGCGCAGGCCACGGTACAGCCGCCGGTTCATCGGCTCGCCGCTGGCCTCGGCCAGCCGAAGCAGCAGCAGGTCGCCTACGATGGAACGCAATTGGTTCTACCTATTTTACAAAAGTGGTTCCCAACAATGGGGCCATCGTAGCATTAAATTAGGGGCTAACCCATTACCCGCGATGCGAGGCTGAGATGAAGAATCAGGATCTGAATACCCGCCGTTCCCTGGCCACGCCGCGCGGCGTCGGCGTGATGTGCGATTTCTATGCCGTGCGCGCCGAGAACGCCACGCTGTGGGACGCCAACGGCAAGGAATACATCGACTTCGCCGGCGGCATCGCCGTGCTGAACACCGGCCACCTGCATCCCAAGGTCAAGGCCGCCATCTCGGCCCAGCTCGACAACTTCACCCACACCGCCTACCAGATCGTGCCCTACGAGGGCTACATCTCGCTGGCCGAACGCATCAACCGCCTGGCCCCCATCGACGGCCTGAAGAAGAGCGCCTTCTTCACCACCGGCGTCGAGGCCGTCGAGAACGCCATCAAGATCGCGCGCTCGGCCACCGGCCGCTCGGGCGTGATCGCCTTCTCCGGCGCCTTCCACGGCCGCACCATGATGGGCATGGCGCTGACCGGCAAGGTCGCCCCGTACAAGCTGTCCTTCGGCCCCATGCCGGGCGACGTTTACCACGTGCCCTTCCCCAACGGCACCCAGGGCATCACGGTGGCCGACTCGCTCAAGGCGCTGGACCTGCTGTTCAAGGTCGACATCGATCCCAAGCGCGTCGCCGCCATCATCATCGAACCCGTGCAGGGCGAAGGCGGCTTCAACATCACCCCGCCCGAACTGATGACCGCGCTGCGCAAGCTCTGCGACGAGCACGGCATCCTGCTGATCGCCGATGAAGTCCAGACCGGCTTCGGCCGCACCGGCAAGCTGTACGCGATGGAACACCACTCGGTGCAGGCCGACCTCATCACCATGGCCAAGAGCCTGGGCGGCGGCATGCCGATCTCGGGCGTGGTGGGCCGCGCCGACGTCATGGACGCGCCCGCCGCCGGCGGCCTGGGCGGCACCTACGCCGGCAACCCGCTGGCCGTGGCCGCCGCGCACGCGGTGCTGGACGTGATCGCCGAGGAAAAACTGTGCGAGCGCGCCGTCCAGCTGGGCGACAAGCTGCGCGCCCATCTCGAGGGCCTGCGCGCCAAGGTTCCCGGCATCGTCGACGTGCGCGGCCTGGGCTCGATGGTGGCGCTGGAACTGAACGACCCGGCCACCGGCAAGCCGGACGCCGACGCCGTCAAGCGCGTGCAGGCGCGCGCCATGGAACGCGGCCTGATCCTGCTGAGCTGCGGCGTGTACGGCAACGTACTGCGCTTCCTGTACCCCCTGACCATTCCCGACGCCCAGTTCGCCCGAGCGCTGGACATCCTGTCCGAGGCGCTGGCAGCATAAGAACCGGGCGCCCCCCGATCATCCGGCCGGTGGCGCCAGCCCGAAAGGGCTGAGCCCGCCCCGGCCGGATATCCGTTTACACGGCGCTATCGCGCCGCCCCCACGCCCCCTGAAACGGCCGTCCCCCCAAAATCGGGATGCCGCGGATCCGGCTCCGCCGGTCCGCAGGCATGCCCCCTTGAGGGGGGCCCGCCTAGGGGGAAGCGCGCAGCGCTGCGGGGGTGGCCCCCCCCTTTAGGAGACTTACAGCATGACCCAAATCAATCTGACCCGCCCCGACCTGCTGCGCGACGCCTGCTACATCGGCGGCAAGTGGGTGGGCGCCGGCAATGGCCCGTCCATTCCCGTGAGCAACCCGTCCACCGGCAAGACCATCGTGTCCGTGCCGAAGTTTGGCCGCAAGGAAACCGAGGCCGCCATCGCCAGCGCCGAGGCCGCCCTGCCCGCCTGGAGCGCCAAGACCGGCAAGGAACGCGCCGCCATCCTGCTGAAGTGGTCGCAGCTGATGATGCAGCACCAGAAGGACCTGGCCGCCATCATGACCTCGGAACAGGGCAAGCCCGTGACCGAGGCCGCCGGCGAAATCGCCTACGCCGCCTCGTTCCTGGAATGGTTCGCCGAGGAAGCCAAGCGCATCGACGGCGACGTGCTGCAAAGCCCCAAGGCCGGCCAGCGCCTGCTGGCGCTCAAGCAGCCCATCGGCGTCACCGCCGCCATCACACCGTGGAACTTCCCGGCCGCCATGATCACGCGCAAGGCCGGCCCGGCGCTGGCCGCCGGCTGCACCATGGTGCTCAAGCCCGCCCAGCAGACCCCGCTGACCGCGCTGGCGCTGGCCGTGCTGGCCGAGGAAGCCGGCGTGCCGGCCGGCGTGTTCCACGTCGTCACCGGCAGCTCGCGCGAGATCGGAGCGGCCCTGTGCGAAAGCGACGCGGTGCGCAAGCTGAGCTTCACCGGCTCGACCGAAGTCGGCCGCACGCTGATGGAGCAATGCGCGCCCACCATCAAGAAGCTGTCGCTGGAACTGGGCGGCAACGCGCCCTTCATCGTGTTCGACGACGCCGACCTGGACCGCGCCGTGGACGGCATCCTGGCCTCCAAGTTCCGCAACGCCGGCCAGACCTGCGTCTGCGCCAACCGCATCTACATCCAGGCCGGCGTGTACGAGGAAGTGACCAAGCGCCTGCTCGCCAAGGTCGCGGCCATGAAGGTCGGCGACGGCTTCGGCGACGGCGTGACGCAAGGTCCGCTGATCGACGCCAACGCCGTCGAGAAGGTGCAGGAGCACATCGCCGACGCCACCGCGCACGGCGCCAAGGTCGTGGCCGGCGGCAAGCACCACGCGCTGGGCGGCACCTTCTTCGAACCCACCGTGGTCCGCGACGTGACCAAGGCCATGCGCTTCGCCACCGAGGAAACCTTCGGCCCGGTCGCGCCGCTGTTCCGCTTCGAGACCGAGCAGGAAGTCATCGAACAGGCCAACGACACCATCTTCGGCCTGGCCGCGTACTTCTTCACCCGCGACTACGCCCGCGTCTGGCGCGTGTCCGAAGCGCTGGAATACGGCATCGTCGGCATCAACACGGGCCTCATCTCCAACGAAGTCGGCCCGTTCGGCGGCGTCAAGCAATCCGGCCTGGGCCGCGAAGGCTCGAAGTACGGGATCGAGGAATACCTGGAGATCAAGTACCTCTGCCTGGATCTGGGTTAAAGCCCGGCCCTGGAGCGCATGGCGCTTCGGGGCGAATGGCTTTACGCGTTTCGGAGGTTTACGAACGCGACAGCGCCGTCGGCAAGGCATGTGGGGGGATTCCCGTGTGTCTTGCCGACGGCGCTGTTTCATTGGCGGACATACTAGCGTCCGTGCGGTTTTGAATTCTCAGCAAGCGCCCGGAGCTTGCTATCGCGCTTGTCCCGCTTGCCCTTGGCATTGGCCTGCGCCATCTCTTCCTTGGTCCACCCCATACGCCCCCCTGAACCTGAGTAAGCTTCCAAGGCAGCATCCCCTTCCCGCTCGAATTCGACCAAAAAAGACGCAGGAGGATGATCCATATTGCCGCGTTTGTGCTTCAGGAAGGCAAGGTAGTGGTTCAACACATCCACCATCTGATCGAGCGTCAGGGCAACTTTGAATTCATCGACGTACAGGCATTCCAGATACACCAGCCTCCCCTGCACGCCCACACTATGGGCATTGCCCGTACCCTGGTACCCCTCTCTTTCAGATCCGGCCTTGATGGAGGAGAACTGACGGAGCCACCGCTCCGCCGACGCAGCATCCCTAACGTCATCAGCCAGCCATGCGGCTATTTCTTCCGCGCCTCGGCCCAGCCTTGCCGCCTCATCCGAAGCGGCCACGGTTCTTCCAGAAAGTTCAAAACGTGAATACGCTTCGGACCACTGCGGGGCCAACATCCCGACGATCATTATCCATTTCCTCTGCTGAGTGCGCGGTATGGCCCTCGCGCCGTGTCACATCGCGTCGGCGTCTCCATTTGCACCTCGATTTTCGTAACGCGGACTAAGGCTTCGGATCCCACGGCGATCGAAGTTGTGCCAATCCAACCGACAGTTGTCCGTGATCGAAGAGTTCTTTGAACAAATCCTGAGCGATAGCCGGATCGGCACTCACTGTCCTGGCATCCCAAGGGTCATCGCCAAAACGCACGAGGCCTCTGAACGGAGCATGCCCCGGCTCCCACCACTCCAGCAACCCAGCCCGGGGATCGTCAGACCTGGTCAGCGCAACCAGCCGGTATTGCCCCGGAAGAGATGTCATGTTCAATTTTTTGATGAAGGCATTCTTGGGTAACAGGACGCTCAAATTCACGAATCCGCCATACTCAAAGGCACGCTCAATCGCTGTGTTTACTCGCTCCCCCACAGGCTGCTCGGTAATACGTGCGGGAGAATCATTCGATTTGTCCAGACAGGAAAGTTCCAGAACCGTCCCGCTGCGTTCTTCATGACTCCACATTCAGCCCATTCCGATTAGATATCCCAACCCTCTGCGTCAACATCGCGTTCACCTTTGCCTCATCGTAGGTTTCAGCCAGGACAACGTCAGGCGCAAGTTTCTTTACGTCAGCGTTTCGTGTCGTCTTCAATACCCGGAATCCTTCGTTACGGCTGGGCGGTTCATGCCGCCGGTTTGATGAAATCAGAAAATGGCATTCCTGGCTCGCTGTCCACTTCAAGGACAGCATCGTCGTACCCGTCCAGATCGGCGCTCAACCAATGCTCTCCTGGACGCACGATATGGAATTTGACAACGACGCCCGCTCCGTTCAAGGACACAATCGCTCTCAGCGCCTCATTGTGTCCCTCATCTGCCCATTTCCCGAGTATTTCATTGCAGAACAGGCAGGCGTAGTCGAGGTGTCTTTCATTCACGTGGTCCTCGATGTGAAATGAATTGACAAAGCATTCGAGGCCAGTCTTGTCGATGAAATGCGCATTGCCTGGATGAGATTTGTACTGTGCGGACAAGAATACGCAACCGTCCTTCTGAATAAAGCCGCTGCTCACCCACGAAGCAAGCTCGAAGGGCAGCGCCAATCCGCTCAACCTGGTTTTCTTCAACTCGGCCAACATCAATGCATTGCACTTCATTTTTTTCCTGGCGAAAGACATACCCGTCGCCCATCGTACGTCAGTACCTGAATCTATCTCATCAGTCGTGGGAAGCTCCATCTTCCCCAAGCGATGCGACGCCAAGCCGTCCCTGAAATGCTCTTTTGATTCAACCCCTTCCCCGACACGATCCATTGCCTTGCCGGCATGCTAGATTTGCGCGTTGCTAGGACGAATACTATGAGCAGATCTTTCACCCGCGAAGAAACGCGCCGGCTGGCGTCCATCCTGGCCGATACGGCCCAGGCCGAGGTCATGCCGCGCTTTCGCAACCTGCCCGAGGGCGCCGTGCGCGGCAAGACCTCCGCGCGCGACCTGGTCACCGATGCCGACGAGGCCGCCGAACGCATGATCAGCGCACGCCTGGCCAAGCTGTATCCCGGCGCGGTGCTGATCGGCGAGGAAGCCTCGACCCGCAATCCGGCGCTGCTGAACATGCTGGTCGACGCCGACCTGGCCTTCCTGATCGATCCCATCGACGGCACCCGCAACTACGTGGCGGGCCTGCCGCTGTTCGGCATGATGATCGCCGCCTGCCATCGCGGCGACGTGATCGCCGGCGTGATTTACGACCCCGTCAGCCGCGACAGCGCGCTGGCCGTGCGCGGCGAAGGCGCATGGATGGAATACGAGAACGGCAAGCAGGCGCCGCTGGCCGTGGCCAGCCCCGCGCCGCCCGAGGACATGGACGGCCTGATCTCCACCGGCGCGCTGCCCGAGCCGCTGCGCAGCACGGTCAACGGCAACCTGTCGAAATTGGGCAGCACGGCCTCGCTGCGCTGCGCGGCCCATGAATACCGCATGCTGGCGGCAGGCCATTGCCATATTGCCCTGTACAACCAGCTCACCGCCTGGGACCACGCCGCCGGCTGGCTGCTGCACCGCGAGGCCGGCGGCTACGCCGCGCGCTTCGACGGTTCGCCGTACAAGCCCACGCACCGCAGCGGCGGCCTGCTGTACGCGCCCGACGCGGGCAGCTGGCATGCCGCGCAGAAAGCGCTGATGGGCGAGGATTTCGTGGCCTCGGAAAGCTGAGTCCGGGCGGGGTCGGTCCCCGTCTGGAGTCCCATTTTCCGGGACTCCGCCTCGGGTTATCCCTAGGAGTTATCCCCACTATCTGTGGACAACCCTATGGAAAGCTCTGTAACAGCAGAAAAAAACCCTTGCAGGACAAGGGCTTGTATAAACCGCTCAAAAACCGGCCGCAGGCTGGCGGCCAGCGGACGCTTTCACAGGGCATCCAGCGCCTGCGCGCAAGGCTGTTCCACCTTCAGGGTCAGCAAGGCGTCGGCGCGCGTGCGGCCCAGATTGACCGCCGCGATCGGCATGCCGTTGCGCGCGGCGGCGGCCACGAAGCGGTAGCCCGAATACACCATCAATGAAGACCCCACGACCAGCACCGCGTCGGCGGCCATCAGGCCCGCGTTGACGCGGTCCACGCGTTCGCGCGGCACCGTCTCGCCAAAAAAGACCACATCGGGCTTGACCACGCCGCCGCAGCGCGGACAGGGCGGAACGCGGAATCCGGAGAAATCCACGCCGTCCAGATCGGCGTCGCCGTCTGGCGCGTCGCTGGCCTCCAGCGATTCCCAATGCGGATTAAGCCCCGCCAGTTCATCCTGCCAGGCCTGCCGCTCGCCGCGCCAGTCGCACTGCATGCAGCGCACCTGATCCAGCCGGCCGTGCAGGTCCACGACCTCGCGGCTGCCGGCGGCCTCGTGCAGGCCGTCGACGTTCTGCGTCACCAGCAGGCTGAGCCGGCCGCGCGATTCCAGCCGCGCCAGCGCCCGGTGCGAATCATTGGGCAGGACGCGGCCGAAGCGGCGCCAGCCGATCATGCTGCGCGCCCAGTAGCGCGCGCGGGCCAGGTCGCCGCCCATGAACATCTGCAGGGTCATGGGCGGCTTGCGCTTCCATTCGCCCTCGGTGTCGCGATAGTCCGGGATGCCGGAATCGGTGCTGACGCCCGCCCCCGTTAGCACGAATAGCCGCGGGTGGCGGTCGACGAAGCCGCGCAGCGCGGCCAGATCCGAAACGCGTGTGTCCATCCAGGCTCCCAGAATCACCGATGCGCGGACCGGCGGCCGCGCCCGGCGCGACGATCAGCCGCCCAGCCCGCAGTCGGGCATGTCGCTGACCAGGCTCGCCTGGGTCACGTTGCTGCCCGGCGCCACGCTGCGCGTGAGCCAGACGTTGCCGCCGATGGTCGATCCCTTGCCGATGGTGATGCGGCCCAGGATCGTGGCGCCAGCGTATATCACCACATCGTCCTCGATCAACGGGTGGCGCGGCAGGCCCTTCTTGAGCTCGCCGTTCTCGCCGGGCGGGAAGCGCTTGGCGCCCAGCGTCACCATCTGGTAGAGCCGCACGCGGTCGCCGATGATGGCGGTCTCGCCGATCACCACGCCGGTGCCGTGGTCGATGAAGAAGCTGCGGCCGATGGTGGCGCCCGGGTGGATGTCGATGCCGGTGTCGGCATGGGCGATCTCGGCCACCATGCGCGCCAGCATGGGCACGCCCAGCCGGTACAGCACGTTGGCCAGGCGATGGTGGATCATCGCGGTCACGCCGGGATAGCACAGCAGCACCTCGTCGGCGCTGTGCGCGGCCGGGTCGCCCTGGTAGGCGGCGGTCACGTCCAGGTCCAGCGCCTCGCGCACCTTGGGCAGCTCGGCGCCGAACTGGCGCACGATGCCGATGGCACGCTGCTGCGTGTCGGCCAGCAGCGCCGGATCGTGGCGGCCGGCGTACTGCAGCTCAAGACAGACCTGGTGCAGCAGCGCGTCCAGCGCCGCGCCGATGGTGTGGCCGACGTAGAAGTCTTCCACTTCCTCGCGCAGGTCGATGGGCCCCAGGCGCATGGGGAACAGCGCGCCGCTCAGGTCCTTGACGATCTGGCGCAGGCTTTCCTGCGACGGGAACTCGCGCAGGCCGGCGTCTTCGCGCAGGCGGCCGCGCGGACCGCGCCAGGCCAGGCGCGCCTCGCGCAGGCCGGACACGATGCCGTCCAGGTTCCAGTGCGCGGCCGGGATGTGACTGGGTCCGCTCATGGCTGCGCCCGCCAGGAAATGCCGGCGGCGCCGGCGTGGAAATGAAGGTCGAACATGGAGTGCCTCGCTGACGGAGCAGCGGCCGCCGGCCAGGCCGGCGGGCCGATGCTGCTTTGCAATATTCCCGTCAACTGTAACCGCTGCGGCGCCCTTCGCGGAATCCCCCCGACACGACATAGGGGTTATGCGGCAGGGGCCGGCCCCTGCCGCCGCTCACAGATGCGCCGCGACGCCAGGCACCCAGGCATGGCGCGGCTGCGGCGCCTGGGCATGGCCCCGGTAGCAATCGATCCAATAGGACGTGGACGCGTCGTGCCCCCGGTCGGCCACGGCCGCCGACACCGGCACCGCCAGCTCGCGCTCGATGCCGGTGGCCAGCCGCTTGCCCAGTTCCACGCCCCATTGGTCGAAGGGATTGATGCCCCAGACCACGCTCTGCACGAACACCTTGTGCTCGTACAAGGCCAGCAGCGCGCCCAGGCCACGCGGATCCAGCTTGCGCAGCACGATCAGCGAGGACGGACGCCCGCCGGGATGCACCATGTGGCGCGCCAGGCACAGCGCGCGCTCGCGGTCGTCGATATGGGCCACGTCCAGCAGCGCCTGCTCCAGGCTCTTGCCGCGCAACAGGGCCTGGCGCTGCGCCAGGCAGTTGGCCAGCAGCATGCGGTGCGCGTCGGGGTTGTCCGGGCAGCCTTGCAGGCTGGCGATGAAATCCACCGGCGCGCCATTCTCGCTCTGGTGCAGCCACTGGAAGAAGGTGTGCTGCCCATCGGTGCCGGGCATGCCCCAGATGATGGGCGCGGACGGCACGCCCACGGCTTCGCCATCGCCCGCCACCCGCTTGCCCAGCGATTCCATCTCCAGCTGCTGCAGGTAGGTCACCAGGTGCAGCAGCCGCGCGCTGTAGGCCGCGATGTTCAGCGAGTTGTGGCCCAGCACGCTGCAATTGACCAGGCCGGCCAGCGCCAGCTGCACCGGCGCATTGGACGCCAGCGGCGCCAGCCGGAAATGCTGGTCCATGGCCTCGGCGCCGGCCCGCATGCCGATCAGCACCTCGGCGCCCACCGTCAGCGCGATGGACAGGCCCGCCACCGACCACACCGAATAGCGGCCGCCCACCCAGTCGCACATCGAGAACACCCGCTCGGCCGGCACGCCCAGCGCGCGCGCCGCCGGCGCGTTGGCCGTGACCGCGGCCAGATGCGCCGCCACGTCGGCCACGCCGCCGCGCCGCAGCCAGGCGATGGCGGCCCGGGCATTGTGCAGGGTCTCGGCGGTGGTGAAGGACTTGGACGACACCACCACCAGGCAGCGCCGTGGATCCAGCCCGGCCACCGCGTCGTTGAACGCATGGCCGTCGATGTTCGAGACGAAACGGATCTGCCGGCACTGCGTGGCGCCGCCAAAGGCCTGCACCGCCAGCCTTGGCCCCCAGTCGCTGCCGCCGATGCCGATGTGCAGCACGGCGCCGATGTCCGCCTCCTGGTCCAGCGCGCGCACGAAGTCCAGCATGCGCGCGTACTCGCAGACGGAGCCGGCGTCTTGGCCGTCGGGCTGCTCGCGCGTGCGTCCCGCGCGCAGCGCCGTATGCCAGGCGGGCTTGTCCTCGGTCCAGTTCACCGCCTCGCCCGCGAACAGCGCCTGCACGGCCCTCGGCACGCCACGGGCGCGCAGCAGGGCCAGCCCCGCCGTCTCCAGCGCGGGCGACTGGCGCTGCATGGACAAGTCCAGGCTCAGGCCCGCCGCCTCGATCAGCTTGAGCGCGCCGGCATCCAGTTCCGCGCAGCGCGCCGCATGGTCGAAGGCCCGCCATTCGGCGCAGTCCAGCAATCCCGCGGCTTGCGCCTCTTCCCTCGCAAATTCAGCCCTATCCATCGCGTGGTGCTCCTTAGAACGGTAAACGGACATGAGGCGCGACGCGACGCAAGGCGTTGCGGAAGTCCTCCTCGATGCGCGCCAGGGCGGCCATCGTGTCCCCTTCGAAACGCAGCACGACCGTCGGCGTGGTGTTGGATGGCCGCGCCAGGCCGAAGCCGTCGGCGTAGTCCACCCGCACGCCGTCCAGGTCATTGATCGTCAGCGCGCCAGGGAATCCGCCTTGCGCGCGCAGCGCTTCAACCAGGGCGAACTGCTCGCCCTCGGCGGTCTCCAGCTTGATCTCGGGCGTGGCGCAGGACTGCGGCAATCCCTCCAGCATGGCCGAGGGATCGGGCGCCGCGGACAGGATTTCCAGCAGGCGCGCGGCGGCGTACAGCCCGTCGTCAAAGCCATACCAGCGTTCCTTGAAGAACAGGTGCCCGCTCATCTCGCCGGCCAGCAGCGCGCCGGTCTCGCGCATCTTGGCCTTGATCAGCGAATGGCCGGTCTTCCACATGGTGGCCTTGCCGCCGGCCTCGGTGATCGCGCGGGCCACGTGGCGGCTGCACTTCACGTCGTAGATGATCTCGGCGCCCGGGTTGCGCGACAGCACATCGCGCGCGAACAGGATGAGCTGCCGGTCCGGCCAGATGATCTGGCCGGATTTGCTGACCACGCCCAGCCGGTCGCCGTCGCCGTCGAAGGCCAGGCCGATTTCGCAGTCCGAGTAGCGCAGGCAATAGATCAGGTCCTGCAGGTTCTGCGGATCGGCGGGGTCCGGATGATGTCCCGGAAAGGTGCCATCCACCTCGCAGAACAGCTCGGTGACTTCGCAGCCCAGCGCGCGGAACAGGGCCGGGGCGATCGCGCCGGCCACGCCGTTGCCGCAATCGACGGCGATCTTCATCGGCCGGGTCAGGCGGATATCGCCCATCACGCGCGCGGCGTAGCAGGGCTGCATCTGCATCTGCGTGCGCCCGCCGGCATGGGCCGCGCCTTCTATCGGCCGCCGCATGGCGTCGCGCAGCGCGGCGATGCCGTCGCCGTAGAGCGAAGCGCCATCCAGCACGAGCTTGAAGCCGTTGTGGTTGGGCGGATTGTGGCTGCCGGTGACCGCGATGCCGGCGCCGGTATCCATCAGCCGCGTGGCGAAATACAGCATCGGCGTGGTCGCCATGCCGATGTCGATCACATGCAGGCCGGCAGCGCGCAGGCCTGCCTGCAGCGCGGCCGACAGCTCCACGCTGCTCAGCCTGCCGTCGCGCGCCACCACCATCGCGCGGGCGCCCAGCTCCAGCGCCTTCACGCCCGCCGCCATGCCCAGGCTATGGGCAAAGCGCGCGTCGATCTCTTCGGGCACCGTGCCACGGATGTCGTAGGCCTTGAAAACCGAATCAAGGATGTTCGGAGCGTCCCAGCCAAAAGTTCCGTGCATGTCCGTTTCCTCCGGCTGGCGTCACTTGGGACCGTTCTGCTTGAAATCGCCGTAGTACGCCGCCCGGGAATAGCGGTATCCGCCATACTTGGACCGCAGGCCGAAGCGCTCGGGCAGCAGCTTCAGGCCGTTGAACAGCACGCCGTCCACTGGCGCGCCGGCCTGGATCAGCCGCTTGGCCGTCTCGCGGATCTCGCCCACCGTGTTCATGCCGGACCGCACCACCACCATCACCGCGGCCGCATGGCTGCCCACCACCGCGGCGTCCGGCGAGGACAGCACCGGCGCGGTATCCAGCACCACCATGTCGTACTGGGTCGACAGCTCGCGCAGCGTCTGGCCGAACACGGGCGAGGCCAGCAGCTCGGACGGGTCGAAGGTGACGGCGCCGGTGGAAATGAAATCCACGCCCTCGGACACGCTGTGCCGGCGCACCTGCTCCAGCGGGATCGTGCCGGACAGCACCTCGAACAGGCCGTCTTCCTTGGGCACGCCGAAATAGCGGTTGAGCTGGCCCTTGCGGAAGTCGGCGTCGATCAGCAGCACCCGCTTGCCCACGCCGCCCTGGATGAAGGCGAAGTTGGCCGACAGGAAAGACTTGCCCACCCCGGCCACCGGGCCCGTGAACATGACCATGTTGTTGGCCGACTGGCGCAGCGAGGCCTGCAGCACGTTGCGGAAGGACCGCAGGCTTTCGATGGGCGGCGCGTTGCTCTGGCTCTGCGCCAGCAGCGCGGGCACGGTCGCGTTCTTGCGGCGGCTGCGGCGCCAGAGCTTGTCCTGGATGTCGCTGTAGGGAATGGCCGCGAGCACCGGCAGGCCTGTGTAGCGCTCCACCTCTTCCGGTTCGGACAGCCCGCCGAACAGCGCGTTGCGCACCAGGGCCGACAGCAGGCCGATGATCAGGCCGATGGCGCTGGCCACCAGGATGATGATGGCGGCCTTGGGCCGCACCGGCTTGTCCGGCTGCACCGCCGCGTCCAGGATGCGCACGTTGCCGACCTTGCCCGCGCGGATCAGCTTGAGCTGCTGGGTGTTGTTCAGCAGCGCGGTGTACAGCTCGGTGTTCACGCGCACGTCGCGCACCAGCCGCACCACGTCCTGCTCCAGGTCGGGCAACTGCTTGATGTTGTTGCCGATGCGGTTCACGTCGCCGGTCAGCGAGGCGATCTGCCGGTCGATGGCCAGGATGCTGGGGTGGGTGGGCGCGAAGCGCGTGATCAGGTCCTGGCGCTTGGCGCGCAGTTCCATCACCTTGGTCTGCGCGTCCACCGACTGGGCCAGGATCAGCTTGGCTTCCTCGCTCAGGTCGATGGTGCCGCGCTTGTTGCGCAAGGCGTTGTACTTGGTCTCGGAGGCGTCCAGGTCCTTCTTCATCTGGGGCAGTTGCTGCTCCAGGAAACTCAGCGACTTCTCCGCCTGCGCCGCCTTGCGGTTCACGTTCTGCTGCACGTATTCCGCGCCGATCTCGTTCAGCACGGCGGTGGTCAGCGTGGGATCGTTGCCTTCCAGCGTGACACCGATCACGCCCGAGGCGCGGCCGCGCTCGAAGATGCCCATGCGCGCCTGCACGTCCTCGATGGCCGCCAGCCGCGAGCTGCGCGACACGGTGAACTCGGTGCCCGGACGGCCGCTGAGCGCATCGATGTGCACGTCCAGCGCGCCGCCGCCCGGCAGCACGAAATGCTGCGGCGCGCCCACGGCGCCGGTGAAGGTCGAGCCGGTGATCTTGTCGAACAGCGTGTAGCGCCCGTCGCCCAGCGTCGTCACCCGCAGCGGCTTGCCCAGCCATTCATTGGGCACATCCAGCTGCGACACGGAAATGGTCTCGCCGCCCCAGGCGTAGCCGCCCCTGGGCAGGGCGCCGGGATAGGGCAGGCTCTCGTGGCGCTGCGCCAGCCAGGCGCCCACCACCGGGAAGTAATTCGGCCTGGCCTGGATGTAGAGCAGGAACTTGTCGACCGCAGGCCCGACCACCATGCGCGAGCGCAGCACTTCCATTTCGCCGGAGGTCTCGGTCTTGGTGTCGAAGATCGCGGACACATCGCCCAGCAGGCTGCGGGCCTGTCCGTTGGGCTGTTCCTCCTCCACCTGGACGATGATGTCGGCCTGGTAGACCGACGGCGTCATCATCACGTAGATCACCGCTCCCAGCAGCGCCAGCAGCGTGATGCCGATGATCATCCAGAGGTTGGAGAAGATCGCGTCCACGTGCGAAGACAGTGGGGTTTCCTGCTGACGGGCAGGCGCCGAGGGTTCAAAGGACTCGATGGGCAACGACATGCAGCTCTCCAGGAGAAGGCGCCGCCGCCGTCGCGGCGCCTCCAAAGGCGTTGTTTGTCAGGCGACTACTTGATGGAATTGACGGTCTGCACCGTTTGCGCGCTGGGGAACAGGTTGCTGATGAAACGGTTCCAACGCACCAGGCCGGCCGTATCCACGAATACGACGTCTTTGGGCTGCAACTCGAATTTCTCCGCCACCGCGAGCGCTTGCGGCGATGCCGCGTTCAGGTGAAAGACCAGCGGTTTTGCCTCCTCCGTGCTGCGCACGACAAACACCTGCGAAGGATCCGAGTTCAACTGGCTGGGGCCGCCGGCCAGTCCCAGCGCCTCGTTCAGCGACATGCGGCCGTCCCGCATCACCGCCACCGTGGGCGTGGTCACCTCGCCCATCACGAAGATCTTGCTGTCATCGCGCGGCGTCACCCGCACGATGTCTCCCGCCTTCAGCAGGACCTGGTTCAGGTCCTTGCCGCGTTCGATCAGGGCCGGCAGATTGATGCGCGTGCGACGGCCTTCGCGGATGACATACACGCCGCTGCGATCGCCCGTCGCCAGGATGCCCCCGGCCCGGTTGACCGCTTCCATCAGGGTCATGGGAATGTCGTTGATCGCCAGCGCGCCCGGCGTCTTCACTTCGCCTTCCACATAGACACGCTTGCTCCGGTAGCCCAGCACGCGCACGGTGATCTGCGGATCCTGGATGTATTTGCTCGAACTATTGACTATGAGATTGCGCGCCTGAAGCTCCGTCAACCCGGCCACTTTCAGCAATCCCGTGTACGGAAACTGGATGAATCCAGTGGCTGATACGGCATAGCCCGGAATGCCCGAGGCGGTGTCCCCAATGGCTAGTTCGGTCGCCCCCGCGCCGATGGCGTAGGTTTGCGTCGGAAGCACGAGTTCGGGGTGGTCCCAGACCACGATCGAAAGGATGTCCCCGGGGCCGATGCGGTACGGCTCGCTCTTGCCGTACAGGCGGTCCACGCCGTCGTTGTCGATCAGCGCGTTGCGGGCGCGCACGTCGTCCATGACCAGCGCCGGCGTGAGCTCGCGGACCTCCGAGACGGAATTCGGATCATTGGGATCGACGAGGTGGCCGGCCTTGAAGGTCATGCCGGGGGACAAGGCGCAAGCGCCCAACGAGGACACGAGCGCGATGGCTGCCAGGGCCCGGCTCACGGTTCCGAAAATTGTCGTCATGGCGACTCCACGGTGAATGACTTCGTTGCCAGCAAGAGAGCCCGATGCGTAACGGGTTGCGACATTCCACTCTCTTTTTTCCGGCCCGCACATTCGACGGATGCCCTAAGCCTTCTCCTACATCGTTTGGAGGTTTCGAGTGCGCCCTCCAATCAATAAGATTTTTCCCGTGGCCCCAGGCTTTGCGGCAATGCAGCGGCCTGTTCCCGGTTCCTTCTGGCGTCTAGCCAAGAACACAGGAGTGCGCGATGGACACGCCCCAATCGGACGCGTCGGCAAGATTCAATGGCGCCAGCTTGCTCTATCGCCTGCTGGACGCGGGGATCGTGATCGCCTGCGGGCTCGCGGCCACCGAGCTGAAGTTCGCCGAGGACATGACCGGCGATCCGCCGCCCATCCATCTGTTCCTCATCTACCTGTGCGGGCTGGGCGTGGTCGCCGTCTTCCCCGCGTTCCGCCTCTACCAGTCCTGGCGCGGCCGGCGCCTGGCCGACCTGGCGGCGCGCTGCGTGGCCGCCTGGGCGACGGTGTTCGCGCTGGGCATCCTGATCAGTTTCCTCATGCACCAGGCGGCCGCGCTATCGCGCATGTGGGCGGGCGCCTGGTTCGCGCTGGCCGCCGTCACGCTGGTCGGCGCGCGCGTCGGCGCCTACTCCATCCTGGGCGCGGCGCGCGATCGCGGCCTGAACAGGAAGCGCGTGCTGATCGTCGGCTTCGGCGCCCTGGGGCACGATCTGTGGCGCCGGGTCCGGCGCCACAGCGAGGCCGGTTACGAAGTCGCCGGCATCTATGCCGAGCCGCACGAGAACCTGCCGTCGCAGGTACGACGCCTGCACAGCCTGGACCAGCTGCATGCCTTCGTCCTGGATCACGGCGTGCGCGAGATCTGGATCGTGCTGCCGATGGAGGCAGGGCAGGAGCTGCGCGAAGTGCTGCACCACCTGCGCAACGACCTGGTGGACGTGCGCTGGATCCCGGACGTGCTGTCGATCCAGCTGCTGGGCCATCGGATCGGCGACTTCCTGGGCCTGCCCGCCATCCAGCTCAACACCTTGCCCGCCGCCGGCGTGCGCGGCCTGGCCAAGGAAGCGTTCGACCGGGTGTTCGCGCTGTGCGCGCTGATCGGCCTGTCGCCGATCATGCTGACCGTGGCCGCGCTGGTGAAACTGTCCTCGCGCGGTCCGGTGCTGTTCACCCAGCCCCGCCTGGGCGTGGACGGCAAGGTATTCCGCGTCTACAAGTTCCGCACCATGACGGTGCACCAGGAGCACGGCGTGGTCACGCAGGCCACCCGGGGCGACGCGCGCGTGACCCGGGTCGGCGCCTTCCTGCGGCGCACCAGCCTGGATGAGCTGCCGCAATTCATCAACGTGCTGCTGGGCGACATGTCGGTGGTCGGCCCCCGGCCGCACGCGCTGGAGCACAACGAGATGTACAAGGACCTGGTGCAGCGCTACATGATGCGCCACCGCGTCAAGCCCGGCATCACCGGCTGGGCACAGGTCAACGGATTCCGGGGCCAGACCGACACGCTGCGCAAGATGAGCGACCGCGTCGAGCACGATCTGTACTACATCCAGCATTGGACCTTCCGCATGGACCTGCGGATCATCGCCCGCACGGCGATCTCCGGATGGACGGGCCGCGATGTCTACTAGAGGGGTTAGGCCCCCCCCCGAAGCGCTGCGCGCTTCCCCCCCAGGGGGGCATGCCTGCGGACCGGCGGAGCCGGATCCGCGGCATCCCGATAGCGGGGCAGCGGTGGCGTGCGGGGGGGCTGTGCTGGAGGCTGCCGCTGGTGGTGCGTCCGGGCTGGAAGCCGCCGCCGCTGGGGGTGCGTCCGGGCGGGAGGCGCCAGGTGTTTGCGGTGCGTCTGATGTGCGCGGGACGGCAGTGCCTGGAGCGGTTCAGTCGGCGGAACCGGCCGGCGGCCTGTTGTCGCCGGCGGATTTCCGGCGGGCGGTGGAGATGCTGCCGCTGGTGTCCATCGACCTGCTGCTGCGCGACGACCAGGGGCGCTACCTGACCGGGCTGCGCAACAATCCGCCGGCGCAGGGGTCGTGGTTCGTGCCTGGCGGGCGCATTCGCAAGAACGAGCGGCTGCAGCGGGCGCTGGATCGCATCGTCCGGGAGGAACTGGGCCTGACCGTGCCGGTCTGCGCCTGGACTCCGCGCGGCGTCCATGAGCATTTCTACGCCACCAATTTCGCCGGCGAGACCGGCCGTTCCACCCACTACGTCGTGCTGGCCTACGAGGCCGAGCTGGCGCCGGACCTTGCCGTCCTGCCGCTGGCCCAGCACCACGGATACCGCTGGCTGCTCCCTGCCGCCATCGCCGCCGATCCCGGCGTGCATCCCTACACCCGGGCCTACTTCAAGGAGTACGCGCCATGACCAACCCTCCTCCCCCCTACCGCGCCGTCATCCTCTGCGGCGGATCGGGCTCGCGGCTGTGGCCGCTGTCGCGCGAGCTGCTGCCCAAGCAGTTCATCCGTCTGACCGATGACCGCAGCCTGTTGCAGAACACCCTGCTGCGGCTGGACTCGGCCGGCGCCCAGGCGCACCCCACGCTGGTCTGCAACGAGGCGCACCGCTACATCGCGGCCGAACAGGCGCAAGAGCTGGGAATCAAGGATGCCGAGCTGATCCTGGAGCCCCACGCCCGCAACACCGCGCCGGCCATCGCCGCCGCCACGCTGCGCGCGATGCGCGGCGGCGAGGACCCGGTGATGCTCATCATGCCGTCAGACCACGTGCTGGAGGACGGCGAGGTGCTGGCCGCTGCCTATGCGCAGGCCTATCTGGCGGCGCGCCAGGGCGCGCTGGTGACCTTCGGCATCACCCCGACCGCGCCGCTCAGCGGCTACGGTTACATCCAGGCCGACGCGCCCGCCGCCATGGCGCCCGCCCGCCGCGTGCGCCGCTTCGTCGAAAAACCCTCGCCGGAGGTGGCGCAGCGCTTCATCGAGGAAGGCAACTACTACTGGAACAGCGGCATGTTCGCGTTCCAGGCCTCGGTCTTCCTGGCCGAAATGGACCGGCTGGCGCCGCGCATGCTGCAACAGGTGCGCGCCGCGATCGCCGCCGGACATGGCGACGATGCGCTGTTCCAGCTGGACGGTCCGGCCTTCGAGGCCTGCCCCAGCGATTCGATGGACTACGCCATCATGGAGCGCACCGACAGCGCGGTGGTCATTCCGCTGGCCGCGCCCTGGAGCGACGTGGGCGCCTGGGACGCGGTCTGGGGCATCGCCCCCAAATCGGTGGAAGGCAATTCGACCACCGGCGACGTGATGGTGGAGGATTCGCGCAACTGCCTGATCCACTCCACCAGCCGGCTGGTCGCCTCGGTGGGGCTGGACGACATCGTGGTGATCGAAACCGCGGACGCCGTGCTGGTCGCCCACAAGTCGCGTTCGCAGGACGTCAAGCGCCTGGTGGAAGCCTTCAAGGTCCAGCACCGTTCCGAGCTGAACCATCACCGCGAGGTGCAGCGGCCCTGGGGCTCCTACGACTCGGTGGGCCAGGGCCCGCGCTACCAGGTCAAGCGGATCACGGTCAAGCCCGGCGCCCGGCTCTCGTCGCAGATGCACCATCACCGCGCCGAGCACTGGATCGTGGTGTCCGGCACGGCCCGCATCTACAACGGCGACAAGCAATACCTGCTGACGGAGAACCAGTCCACCTACATCCCGCTGGGCGAGGTCCACAGCCTGGAGAACCCGGGCAAGATCCCGCTGGAAATCATCGAGGTGCAGTCCGGCGCCTATCTGGGCGAGGACGACATCGTCAGATTCCAGGACATGTATGGCCGCGCCTGACACCGCGCGCGCGCCGTTCTGGCGTCCGGGGCTGGCGCGCGTCTGCCTGCCGGCGGCGGCGCTGTTCTTCCTGGCGCTGGTGACGATCGGCAACCTGCCCGGCCTGGCCGCGCAGATGTCCGACGCCTATGGCGACAAGCGCCTGCACCTGGCCGCCTACGCCACGCTGACCTGCCTGGCCTACGCCTCGTTCAACCGGCGGCCCGCGCTGTGGGCATTCCTGTCCGCCACGGCGCTGGGCGCGCTGGACGAAGGCATCCAATCGTTCTTCCCGTACAGACAGGCGGATCTCGTAGACCTTTTGGCCGATATCTCGGCGGCGGGTGCAACAGTAATCTCATTGCACATTGGTTCCGCAGCCATCGGCTCCTTTCGTGCAGTCACTAAGTCTTAAGGATACAACCATGCCAAAACGGGCACTGATTACCGGCGTCACAGGCCAAGACGGCGCCTATCTGGCGGAGTTCCTGCTCGCCAAGGGCTACGAGGTGCACGGCATCAAGCGGCGGGCCTCGCTGTTCAACACCGCGCGCATCGATCATCTGTACCAGGATCCGCACGACCAGCCGCGCAACTTCGTGCTGCACCACGGCGACATGACGGATTCATGCAGCCTGATCCGCATCGTGCAATCGGTACAGCCCGACGAGATCTACAACCTCGCGGCGCAGAGCCATGTCGGCGTGTCGTTCGAGGAGCCGGAATACACCGCCAACGCCGACGGCCTGGGCACGCTGCGCCTGCTGGAAGCGATTCGCATCCTGAAGCTGGAAGACAAGTCACGCTTCTACCAGGCCTCGACCTCCGAGCTGTACGGCCTGGTGCAGGAAACGCCGCAGCGCGAGACCACACCGTTCTATCCGCGCAGCCCCTATGCCGCCGCCAAGCTCTACGCCTACTGGATCAGCGTGAACTACCGCGAGGCCTACGGCATGTACGCCTGCAACGGCATCCTCTTCAACCACGAGTCGCCCAAGCGCGGCGAGACCTTCGTCACGCGCAAGATCACGCGCGGCCTGGCGCGCATCGTGCTGGGCCTGCAGGAATGCCTGTACCTGGGCAACCTGTCCGCCCTGCGCGATTGGGGCCACGCGCGCGACTACGTGGAAATGCAGTGGCTGATGCTGCAGCAGGACAAGCCCGAGGACTATGTCATCGCCACCGGCCGGCAGTACAGCGTGCGTGAGTTCATCAACACCGCCGCGCGCGAGCTGGGCCTGCTGCTGGCCTGGGAAGGCGAAGGGGTGGAAGAAACCGCCACCGTGCTGTTCAGCCCCATCCACGACATCAAGCCGGGCCAGGTGATCGTGCGGGTGGACCCGCGCTATTTCCGCCCGACCGAGGTCGAGACGCTGCTGGGCGACCCCACCAAGGCCCGCGAGAAGCTGGGCTGGTCGCCGCGCACCAGTTTCGCGCAGCTGGTCAAGGAAATGGTCGAGAGCGACCTGAAGGAAGCCCGGCGCGACGCGCTGGTCGAGCAGAACGGCTATGAAATCTACGCCTACAAGGAGTAAGCCGCCATGACGAACCTGGATCAGCGGGTATTTGTCGCCGGCCATCGCGGCATGGTGGGCGCGGCGCTGGCCCGCGAGCTGGACCGGCGCGGCTATCGCAACGTGATCACGCGCGGCCGGCAGGAGCTGGACCTGGAGAACCAGAACCAGGTCCACCGCTTCTTTTCGACCACGCAGGTGGACGTGGTGTACCTGGCGGCCGCCAAGGTCGGCGGCATCCTGGCCAACCAGAACCACCCGGTGGACTTCCTCTACCGGAACCTGATGATCCAGTGCAACGTCATCCGCGCCGCCTACGCGGCCGGCGTGCGCAAGCTGCTGTTCCTGGGTTCCTCGTGCATCTATCCGCGCGAGGCGCCGCAGCCGCTGCGCGAGGACGCGCTGCTGACGGGCCCGCTGGAATCGACCAACGAGCCCTACGCCATCGCCAAGATCGCCGGCCTGAAGCTGTGCGAGGCCTACCAGCGGCAATACGGCGCGCGCTTCATCTGCGCCATGCCGACCAACCTGTATGGCCCGCGCGACAACTACGACCTGCACAGCAGCCACGTGCTGCCGGCGCTGATCCGCAAGTTCCACGAAGGCCGCGAGGCCGGACAGGCCAGCGTGACGATCTGGGGCACCGGCGCGCCGCTGCGCGAGTTCCTCTACGTCGACGATCTGGCGCGCGCCTGCGTCATGCTGATGGAGCACCCGGACGCCACGGGCGTCTACAACATCGGCGCCGGCCAGGACATCGCGATCGCGGAACTGGCCACGCTGGTGGCGCGCGTGGTCGGTTTTCGCGGCGAGATCGACTATGACCGTTCCAAGCCCGACGGCACGCCGCGCAAGCTGATGGATTCCGAACGCATCCGGGCATTGGGCTGGCGTCCGGAGATCTCGCTCGCGCACGGCATCGAGCTGGCCTATGGCCATTTCCTGCGGGAGCATCCGCAACAGGCGGTGCCCGTGGCCTGAGGGTCGCGCCCGCGAGGACGACAGACAGGCTTACCGATGCGCGCTTTCCTCAGCAGACACGTCGCCGGCAATGCCTCCTTCTGGGGGCTGGTGGAGTACGGCGCGGGACCGGCCGCCGCGCTGGTCGCCCTGCCCCTGCTGTTCCGGCAGCTGGGCACGGTGGGCTTCGGGCAGTATTCCATGATCATCGCGCTGGCCGGGTTCGGCAACGCCGCCAACCTGGGCGCCGCGGTCACGGCCACCAAGCTGGTGTCCGAACGCGCGCACGAACCGCGCGGCGCCTACCGCGCCGCGGGCGTGGGCATGGCGTTGATAAGCTGCGCGCTGGCCGTGGTCTCGGCCATCGCCATGCTGCTGTGGCTGGTGGTGGGCCTGGGCTGGCCCGGCGCCACCTTCGGCGGCGTGGCGGTCACGCTGCTGGCCATGCCGGCGCTGGCCGTCTACCTGACCCAGCAATACGACCAGCTGCTGTCCGGCTGCCTGAAAGGACGCGAGGACTTCCGCGCCACGGCGCTGTGCGAGGCCTTCAGCCGCGCCGGCACCATGGCGCTGGCCTGCGCCGTGGCGCTGTTCACGGCCTCCCCGACCTGGACCGCCCTGGCGCAGGCGCTCGGCCTGCTGCTGGCCGGCACCGTCAAGATGTTCGTGTTCTCGCGCGCCTACGGCCATGCGCTGCTGCGCCCGGTGATCGACCGTCCCGCCATGATGGCGGCCTTCCGCTTCTCGCGCTGGTCCTGGCTCAACAGCCTGAGCGCGCTGGCCTTCGGCTCGGTGGACCGGGTGCTGGTCGGCGGCCTGATGGGCCCGGCCGCGCTGGCGATCTATACCGTCGGCGTGCAGGTCGGCCAGATGATCCATACCGCCTCGGTGGCGGTGTTCCAGAAAGCCATGCCGCGCGTCAGCCGGCTGCTGGCGGCGCCGCCCTTTCCCGGCGCCGCCGAACGCGAAGTCCGCCGGCAGATGCTGTGGAACCTGGCGCTGTCGGCCGGCGCCACGCTGGCCGTGCTGGCCGCCAGCCGGCCGCTGCTGGACCTGATGCTGGGACCCGCCATCGCGGCCGGCCATCTGCACACATTCCGGCTGCTGATCGCCGCGTCCGGCCTGCTGTCCTTGAACGCGGCCGCGCATTTTTCGCTGCTGGGCATGGGCAATTCGCGCGCCGTCGCCATTCTGAATGGATTGGGAGGACTGGCCATGCTCGCCATCATGGCCGCGCTCGCCACCAGCGCCGGCGAACAGGCCGCGGCCTGGGGCCGCATGGCCTATGCCGCCATCACCCTGGCCGGCGTCGCCTTGGCGATCCGCCAGTCCCGCCCGGAATTCCAGGGCGCCATGCCCGCCGCCACCCGCTGAGCCGAACCAGGAAGAGGCCCCACATGAGCAAGCGCCACAACGAATGTACCCGCGAACTGGTCGACTTCGTCCGCGAGCTGCGTCCGCCCGCCCCCATCGCCGGCGGCCTGCTGCCCAAGCTGAGCATCGTGACGCCCTCGTACAACCAGGCCCGCTTCCTGGAACGGACCATCCTGTCCGTGCTGAACCAGGGCTATCCGCGGCTGGAATACATCATCATCGACGGCGGCTCCACCGATGGCAGCGTGGACATCATCCGCAAATACGAACGCTACCTGGCCCATTGGGAAAGCCGGCCCGACCGCGGCCAGTCGCATGCCATCAACAAGGGCTTCGAGCGCGCCACCGGCGAATACGTGGGCTGGCAGAACTCGGATGACCTGTACTTCCCGGGCGCGCTGCGCAAGCTGGGCGCGGCGGCCGCGCGCGGCCGGGCGCCGATCGTCAGCGGCAACCTGTTCGTGGCCGACGCCGACAACCGCATCTTCCGCAAGATCCACTACACCCCGGTCAGCCGGGGCACGCTGACCGTGGTCAAGGCGTCCATTCCGAACCAGTCCGCCATCTTCCGCCGCGACCTGCTGAAGAAACACGGCCTGCTGCAGGAGAGCATGCGCTACTGCATGGACCTGGAACTGTGGAGTCGCCTGCTGCGCGAAGGCAAGAACGTCATCGTTCCCGAGGCCATGGGCGTGTACACCGTGCACGACGAGACCAAGACCGCGCTGATGCAGGACGTGCTGCTGGAAGAGCGCAAGCAGATCGTGGAACGCATCCGCGACAGCGAGCCCGGCCTGGGCAGGCTGTTCCAGCTGTCCTGCCGCGCCTCGAAGGTAGCGGCCCATGCCCGCCAGGGCGACCTGTCCTACCTGTTCGAAAAGCTTGCCACCCGGCTGCTGGGCCGCGACGACTGGACCGCGCACTAGGCGCGCCTTCCACCATCCGCCCTGAGCCACGGAGCCGCCGCCATGCCCAGCCGCCACCTTTCCACTCTGCATCTGCTGGGCCTGTTCGCCTTCACGGCGCTGGCCCTGAACGACGACAGCTTCATCCTCGGCGTGGGCAGCTTCAAGCTGTCGCCCTTCGACGTCATCTTCGTCGCCATCCTCGTCGTCAAGGCGATGCGGCTGGCGGATCCGGCGGCCTACGCGCTGCCGCGCGGCACGCTGGGCCTGCTGCTGGGCGCGCAGGTGCTGTCGGTGGCCTACCTGCTGCTGGTGTCCATCGACCATCCCGGCATCGAGACCGGCGACGTGGCGCGCGATCTGCGCATCGTCTTCTATTTCCTCAGCACGCCCTTTCTTTGCTACAAGGACATCGACACGCCGCATGCCTATGCCGTGCTGCAGAAGTACATCATCGCCGCCTGCCTGACGGTGGCCACGCTGATGCTGCTGCAACAGCTGCAGGGCTTCAATATCGCCAACCCGGTGCGCAATGTCCGGCTGGGCGTCTGGGCCATTCCGCTGGGCGTGGTGTCGCTGCTCTACTTCCGGCGCACGCTCAGGATCTCGGGCCCCAAGGCCTACGCCTTGACGCTCTATATGCTGCTGGCGCTGGTGTTCTCGCTGAACCGCAGCCAGTACCTGCAGCTGGCCGTGTCCGTGCTGCTGGCCATGATGCTGGCGTCGGGCTCCGAGGTGCGCCGTCGGGTCGTGCTGATCTTCGCGCCCGCCGCCGTCGCCGGCGTGCTGGTGTTCGCCAGCATCGGCTACCTGGACGTGCTGACCAACCGCATCTTCAGCGTCGAACGGCTGGACGAGGACTCCAGCTACGGCGCGCGCGTGCAGGAGATGCAAGGCCAGATGGACTTCTTCGCGCAAAGCCCGGTGTTCGGCAAGGGCGCGGGATTCCGCAGCTGGGTCATGGGCGAGAACGGCTTCGAGCTGAGCACCTTCGCGCACAACTCCTGGGCCTTCTACCTGATGAAGTTCGGCCTGGTCGGCACCGTCATGATCATGCTGCCGCCCCTGCTGATCCTGCTGCTGTCGCTGTTCCGGCGCTACGCGCATCCCGGCCTGGAGCTGCACCGGCGCTACCTGCTGGCCACCGTGCCCATCTATATCTTCATCGATTCCATGTCGGGCGGCCTGGCCTATGCGCCCAAGACCGCCTTCACCGGGTTCCTGCTGTGCTACTGCCTGTCCCTGCTGCGCAACGCGCGGGCCATGCCGGTGCCCGTGCTGGATTCCGCCAGCCCCAGCAACCGTCCGGACGCGCCGCGCCGGACCCTGACGCGAGTGCTGCCCCATGCCTGATGTCCTGTTTGTCGCGCCGGACCTGCACGGCGGCGTGGGAAGATGCGTGGCCTTCATCGCCGACGGCCTGCCCGCCCACGGCGTCGATGCCTCGCTGTTCCTGCTGCGCGCCCGCAACCGCGAGTACCCCATCGACAATCCGAAGGTGGTCAAGGCCTTGCCGGTCATGGAATCGCCGCTGGCGCTGCGGCTGGCGCTGCCGCTGGCCTTCGCCAGGCTGCTGGCGCAGATCCGCCGCGACAAGCCGGCCATCGTCTGCTCGCACGGACTGCTGTGCAACATGCTGGCCGTGGCCGCCCGCAAGATCCTGCGCGGCCGCTTCGCCATCGTGGCCTTCGAGCACAGCAGCCCCGCGATCCACTACGGCGCCTCGCGCATGCGCCGCCTGAAGTACTGGCTGGTCAGCCAGACCTACCGCCGCCATGACGCCGTGGTCGGCGTCTCGGAAGGCGTGAAGGAAGACCTGGTCAGCATGTTCCCGCCGCTGCGCGGCAAGGTACACACCATCTACAACGGCGTGCCGCTGGATGACGTGCGCGAACAAAGCGCCGCGCCGAAGCCCCCGGCGGCGCCCGCCACGGATGAGCCGTACCAGGTCGTCGCGGTCGGCAGGCTGGAGGCGGTCAAGGACTACGCCACGCTGATCGACGCGGCCGCGCTGCTGGACGATCCGCGCATCGCCTTCACCATCCTGGGAGAAGGCTCGGAGCACGCGGCCCTGCAGCGCCGCATCGACGCGCGTCCGTCGCGTTCGGCGGTACGCCTGGCCGGACATATCGACAACCCCTTCCCCACGATCGCCCGGGCCGGCGCCTTCGCCCTGACCTCCGTGCGCGAGAGCTTCGGCAACGTGCTGGTGGAGGCCCTGTGCCTGGGCGTGCCGGTGATTTCCACCGACTGTCCGCACGGCCCGGCCGAGATCCTGGACGCCGGCCGCTACGGCCTGCTGGTCCCGGTCGGCGACGCGCCAGCGCTGGCGGCGGCGGTCCGGCGCCTGGCCTACGACACGGCGACGCGGGAACGGCTGGCCGCCGACGGGCCGGCCCGCGCCGACGCATTTTCCCTAGACCGGCACTGCCGCGACGTCATTGCGCTGTTCCAGCCCTTGATGCGCCGTGGCGCGCCCTGACCTGGATCGCATCATGCAGAAAATACCGGTATCCGTTGTGGTCATGACCAAGAACGAAGAGCGCAACATCGCCAAGTGCCTGAAGGCGCTGGCCGAGTTCGACGAAGTCTTCGTCATCGACTCGCGCAGCACCGACGCGACGTGCGCGCTGGCCGCCTCGCTGGGCGCGAAGGTGGTGGACTTCCAGTGGAACGGCAAGTATCCGAAGAAGAAGCAATGGTGCCTGGAGCAGCTGCCGTTCTCGCACCCGGTCGTCCTGTACGTGGACGCCGACGAGGAGATGACGCCGGCGCTGGCGCGCGAGATCCGCGCCAGCCTGCCGCGCTTCGAGGCCGGCGCCGGCGGCGCCTTCGTGCCCTTCGACTATGTGTTCTGCGGCCGCAAGCTGCGGCACGGCCATCGCGTCTACAAGCTGGCGCTGCTGGCCCGCGACCGCTCGCGCTTCCTGGACTATGACGACCTGGACGTGGCCCATATGTGGGAAGTCGAGGGCCACTACCAGCCGCAGGTCCAGGGGCAGACCTTCGCGCTGCGCGAACCCATGGTCCACAACGACCACGACTCGCTGTTCCACTACTTCGACAAGCACAACCGCTATTCGGACTGGGAGGCAAGCCTGCGCGTCAAGGGCCTGATGAACGACCCGCGCGAAGCCAACCTGGGCGGCCGCGCGCTGCTCAAGCGGCTGTTCCACGCGCTGCCGTTCAAGGCCCCGATCTCCTTCCTGCATTCGTATGTGTTTCGCCTGGGCTTCCTGGACGGCAAGGCCGGCTTCGACTACGCGGTCGCGCGCGCCATGTACTACTGGCAGATCCGCATCAAGACCGAGGAAATCCGCAAGGCGCGGCAGGCCTGCGCCGAGGATGGCGACGACAAGGTGGTGGCGGGAGCGGCAAAATGATCCCCGCCCGGCGATTCCACGCCGGCCCGGCGCGCGAGGCGGATGCGGCGGATGCCGCGCACCGCGCCGGCGACCCGCCCTGCGCGCTGCAGCGGCTGGACCAGTTCAAGCTGGCGCCCGGCCAGCGCGGCCGCTCGGCGCTGACGGTGCAGCTCTGGTGGTTGGTCCAGGGTTCCCTGTTCCGCTGGTCGCCGCAGTTCGCCTATGGGTTCCGGCGCTGGCTGCTGCGGCTGTTCGGCGCGCGCGTCGGCGCCAAGGTGCTGATCCGGCCCAGCGCCACCGTGACCTATCCCTGGAAGGTCGACATCGGCGAACATGCCTGGATCGGCGACGACGCAGTGATCTACAGCCTGGGGCCGGTGCACATCGGCGCGCATGCCGTGGTGTCGCAGCGCAGCTACCTGTGCGCCGCCGACCACGATCCTGACCAGCCCGACTTCCCGCTGCGCGAGCGCGCGGTGCGCATCGAGGACGGCGCCTGGGTCGCCACCGACGTGTTCGTCGCCCCCGGCGTGACCGTGGGCCGCGAAACCGTGGTGGGCGCGCGCAGCGCCGTCTTCCGCAGCCTGCCGCCCGCCATGATCTGCCATGGCACGCCCTGCCGGCCGGTGCGGCCGCGCGGTTCGGAGCGCGCATGAAGATCCTGATCTACGGCATCAACTACGCTCCCGAACTGACGGGCATCGGCAAGTACAGCGCGGAAATGGCCGAATGGCTCGCCGCGCGCGGACACAGCGTCAGCGTGGTCACGGCCCCGCCCTACTATCCGCAATGGCGTGTGCAGGACGGCTATCGCGCGGGACGCTACGCGCGCGAGGAGCGCGCCGGCGTGTCCGTGCGCCGCGCCCCGCTGTGGGTGCCGGCGCGGCCCGGCGGCGCCAAGCGCCTGCTGCACCTGGCCAGCTTCGCCCTGTCCAGCCTGCCCAGCCTGCTGCGCGCCGCCGCCGGACGGCCCGACGTCATCCTGGTGGTCGAGCCGGCGCTGTTCTGCGCGCCCGCGGCCTGGCTGGCAGCCAGGATGTGCGGCGCCCGCGCCTGGCTGCACGTACAGGATTACGAAGTGGACGCCGCGTTCGAACTGGGCCTGCTCAAGGGCGCGTGGCTGCGCCGCGCCGTCGCCCGGGCCGAGCGCTGGCTGATGCGCCGCTTCGACCGCGTTTCCACCATTTCCGAGCGCATGCTGGCGCTGGCCGGGGACAAGGGCGTGGAGCCTGCCCGCGCCGTGCTGCTGCCGAACTGGATCGACGCGCACGCGATCACGCCGGACCTGGACGGCGGCGCCTGCCGCGCGCAACTCGGCATCCCCGCCGACGCGATCGTGGCGCTGTATTCGGGCAACATGGGCGGCAAGCAAGGGCTGCAGATCCTGGCCGACGTCGCCCGCCTTCTGGATGGCGAAGAAAAACTATGGTTCGTGTTCTGCGGCCAGGGACCGGAACGGGCCGCGCTGCAGGCGCGCTGCGCCGGACTGGCGCGCGTGCGCTTCCTGGACCTGCAGCCCGTCGAACGCCTGGGCGAGCTGCTGTGCATGGCGGACATCCATCTGCTGCCTCAGCGCGCGGGCGCGGCCGACCTCGTCATGCCGTCCAAGCTGACCGGCATGCTGGCCAGCGGCCGTCCGGTGGTCTGCGGCGCCGCGCCGGGCACGGAGTTGGCGGGCGTGATCACGCGCTGCGGCCTGCTGACTCCCCCCGAAGACGCGCCGGCCATGGCCGAGGCCGTGCTCAGCCTGGCGCGAGATGGCGCGGCCAGGGCCGCGCTGGGCCAGACCGCGCGGCGCCATGCCCTGGCTCATCTGCACGTGGACGCGGTGCTGGGCGCGGCCGAGCGCGAGCTGACGGCCCTGGCCGTCCAAGGCAGGACGCAAGCCTCGCGCGCCCGCGACGCCTGACGGCGTCCGCCCGATCAATCCGAAGGTTCGCGCGGCGTCGGCGGCAGGCCCACGCCGCTGACCAGTCCCAGCTGCACGGCGACATAGGCGGCCTCGGCCTGGTTGCGCGCATTGAGCTTCCAGTACAGCGTGCGCGCATGGCTCTTCACGGTGGCCACCGATATGCCCACCTGCTCGCCGATCTCGCGCATGGTCTTGCCCTGCACCAGCAGCTGCAGGATCTCCGCCTGCCGCTGCGTCAGCTCGCGCAGCTCCAGCGCCGGCGCGGTGGTGCGCGGCAGCGGCCGGCCGGCAGGCTGCGGATAGCATTCGCCTCCCGCCTGGACCAGGCTGACCGCGGCCGCCAGGGCGTCGGGGCTGGAGGCCTTGGGCAGATAGCCGGCCACGCCCGCGCGGGCGCAGGCCGCCATCACGCCCTGATCCAGCACGGAATACAGCACCATCGCCAGCCTGGGCCCGAAGAAGGCGATGGCCTGCGTCAACAGCGCGATATCGTTCTCGGCGATGCCGCCGCAACCGACCACCAGCATTTCCACCGGGCGGTTGAGCGAATTGGGCAGGTTGAGCATCTGGGCCGGCGAGATCGCCAGGATGTCGTCCGTTTTGCGCACGCGTTCCAGCACATGCTGAATGGCGACGCGAAGCAGCGCATAGTCTTCGATTAGAACGGTTGTCATCCCGGATGGAACCTTGCGACACAGGGCCCAAATGCGGTTCCCATGTCGCACGCGCGACGGATCGCGATGCGCGCGCGGCCGCGCAACGGCGCGGTTCACGGGAATCCCGTCCGCTGCTGCGGCCCGGGCGGCGTGCTGTGGTTCGCCGTCCCGGCCCGCACTTGCGGACACGAACCATGCTATCAGCGGCTATCGCCGTTGAATCTCGTTCAGGAGGATGATTGGGGGAGGACTGAGGCGCTGCGCAATGCAGGCGGAACTGCGATGAATGCACTAGGAGGGAAGGCGGGGCGGCATCGCGTCGGGCCAGGCTGCCTGCCGGGTCGGCAGCTGGCGCGCGCGGTATCAGCCTGCCTTGCGGCCGTACAGTTGTCCTGCGTCGACTTCCCTGCCGTTGGGCTCGTGCCATTCCAGCGTGGCGCCGCGTTGCAACGCTGCGTACACGGCCTCGCCCTTGTTCTTCACATGCAGGCGCTGATAGAGCGTGCAGGCATGCGTCTTGGCGGTGGCGACCGAAATGTTGAGCATTCGGCTGACCGTCTTGATCGGATAGCCCCTGGCCAGCAACACCAGCACCTCGTACTGGCGCGGCGTGATCTGCAGCAATTGTGCGCCCGCGCTGATCGGCATGGCGCCCTTGGCCGCGGCGTCATCGGCGTCATGCGCCGGCAACGCGCAGATCGCCTGGGCGGGCGCCTGCAAGGCCTGTTCGCTGGGGAAGCACTGTCCGCCCGCCATCACCAGCCGGATCGCGGCCTCCAGGATCTCGACCGACGCGGTCTTCATCAGACAGCCGTAGACGCTGGCGCCCGGCAGGCCCTGGACGGGCATCGGCAGGGGCATCACATCGGTCAACAGCAGGATGCGCTTGGGGGTGAGCACGCGCTGGATCTCATGCAACGCGCTCCAGGCCTCATCCGTGTCCACCGGAAGTCCGTAGATCAGGAGATCGGCGCCGGCATGGACGCCATCGGCCGTGGACACGTCCGCCAGGCCCATCCCCTCGATCTCCCAAACGTCATCCAACTTGCTCAGAATCTGCCACAAACCCAGCCGCAGCAGCGGATGAGCTTCAATCAGGACCATCTTGGCCATGATGTCCTCCCGGTTTACTAGACAGGCCTAGAAGGGATCTTCGCTGTACTGAAGACTTATTTTTCCAGCCCCGCGAAGCAGGTCCGCGGCGCCCCGGAATATGTGAATACATCGCATCCGGGTATTTTGGCTGGGAGACTTTGGTAGCCACCAATACGGCGGATGGCATGAGTCCATCTTATGGTTCGGGATTTGCAAAATCAAGACGTTTCAGGGCGATATAATCCGATAAAAACAGAAATCAATCGTTAGCCTTAATCGCCCTCATAAATAAGGATGAAAACACGTTCTCATCCATTTCGACGCTAGGGTTTACGCGGAGTTTCATAGAGGGAAAAAGGCCTTCCCATAGGCGGAGAAAGCCTAATGACAGCCTGGAATGCGGCGGCTGGCGAGCTTTGAGGGATGAGCACGGCACCATCTTGGTGCCTGCAGCGGCGCGACGCTGGCGTGGCAAGAATTATCGATATGTTGCGCCGGACACAACGCCCCGGGAGATGGGCCGATTAATCGCAATATAGGTAACATTTTTATTTTTTCAGGCACCCGGTCATTTACTCCATATAGGCGAAGTCGAATACCGTGTGACCGCCCTGATGGTGCCAATGGTGCATCGAAGCATGACGCCGTCTCAGAAAACTGGCGTAGTGTATTTCGCCATCATCCTCGACGTAGGAGTATGGCGACAGCTGCTCGATCCGGTTGAGCGACACGCCCTTGCCGTAGTGGCAGAAGCCTTGGTACTGCGCGCAGCGGATGACGTCTCCGCCAGGAGAGACAACGATTCCGGCGTTGCGCGCCCGCATCGGGTTGCGCACGATGGGGTTGCAGGCATGCGGCTGCCAGTTGGTGGAGAGCGGCGAATCCGCGAAGAATGCGAACAGCTCATCGCAATGGCTCTGCCCGTCCGTCCTGTCGATATTGGTCAATAGCCACCAGTATTCCCCGTGTTTGAATATTATTGTATCGACAGCAGAGACATTACTCATGAGATTATATTGAAGCTCCCACTTCAATGGAAAATCCGTGCATTTCCATAATTCTATGCTGCGATTTCCGCAAGTTTCCGGCACCATGTAGGTGACGCCATCATATTCAAATATATACGGAAACGACAAATGGTATGGCAGGTTCAGCGCTGTCCCCAGAAGGCGGAAAGCCCCGTCGGAGTAGGTCGCGACAGAGATCGTCCCTTTGCGCGAGGAGAAATCGTAGTCCTCGAAAAATATATAGGGTTTCTTATCGTGGGTATATACGAAGGGATCGGCGAAAAACCTGCCCTTGGGTGGCTGCAACACAATCGCTTCGGATATCACCGCCTGCTGGCGGCCCGACGGAAACAGGCCTATGCGCCAGCGTACGTTGCGTTTCATGATGCGCCGCACAATAAAATCAGCCATTAACCAGGCCTGGCGCGCGACATACGCCGCTCCGTCCCACGCCGCCGGATCCCGGCGCCGCTCCCCGCTCATGATCTGCATGCCTGCCGGCGGCGTGCGGCGCGCGCGCGCCAGCGCCTGCAGCGCGTCGCGGACCATGAAGTTGCCCAGGCAGAATGCGCGCGCCCGATTCTTCAGCCAAAAGATCTCGGTGTTGAAACTGCGCTGGTCCAGCAGTTCGTCGTCATACTCGCTCGCGCCCAGGCGCCACAGCTTGACCGTGGTGTGATCCGCCCGTTGATAAACCTCCCAGAATCCCGCATAACTGCCGCTGGCAACGGCAACGTCGGAATAGCTCAACTGCCATGCGCCCTGCCGCGCCCAGCCCGCGATCCGCTCGCGCGGCACCGGCGGCGCGCCCAGCACGATCACCAGGTCCAGACCCGGCGGCGCCAGCCGCTCCGCGCCGCTGCCCGCCGTCATCTCGACGATCTCCGTGTCGGGACCGGGCAGGTGTTCGCGCAGGTCGCGGCAGGCCAGCTGCGCGCGCGGCTTGGCTCCCAGCAGCCGGGACTCGAAACGGGACAGCGCGCCGAAGAAAGCCCTGGCGCCGAAACGCGCCTTCGTTTCCACGCCCGCGCGGCCGACCACCAGCAGGGCAGCGATCTGGAAGTCCTGGCTGTGCGCCAGCCATTCGACCAGTTCATGCATCCAGCCGGGCTGCTCGTATCCGTCGACCAGCAGTCCCACTCTGTAGGTCTTCATCGTTCCAGCTCCTGTGTCGGGGCAAGGGCCAGCCGCCGCCAGCCGGCGGGCTGGCGGCGCAACCATGGGGCATGGCTACACAGCCTTCCTGCGGATACTGAAACGTTTCGCAGGCATCTTCCAGCGAGCTTTCAGCCTAGGACCGCCGCACGAAGCCAAATGGCGCATGGCGCGCCCTTCCGCCGCGCCCGCCTCGGCCAATTTCGCTAGCGGCGCTCATCCATCCGGACGTGGCAGCGCGCCGCGCAAGGTTCGCGCCGGACGGCATCCACCCGTCTCATCCCATCCCCCTGGGGTAAACCCTATTCGGGATTGCAGGGACTCGCTCTGGCCGAAAATCTGTCGCATACTAAATTTAAACGAACGTTTGAATTCAACCTCATGCAAGAACTCAGATCCTCCTCAACCCGGGAATCCATCCTGGACACTGCCGAGGCGTTGTTCGCCCAGCAGGGTCATGACGGCACGTCGATGCGCCAGATCACTGGCGCGGCCGGCGTGAATCTCGCGTCCGTGAATTACCACTTCGGCTTCAAGGAGTCGCTGGTGCAGGCGGTGCTCAAGCGCCGCCTGGCTGTGCTCAACAGCGAGCGCATGCGCCTGCTGGACGAGCTCGAAGCGCAAGCCGAGGGCAAGCCGCTCAAGCCCTCGCAAATCGTTGACGCCTTCTTCGGCACGCTGCTGCGCCTGGCCGCGGACCCGGAGCAGGCAGGCAGCACTTTCCTGCCGCTGCTCGAACGCACCATGACCGACCCCACGGACTTCATCCGCGCGCTGTTCGCGGAGGAGTACGCGGACGTGCTGGACCGCTACCGCAACGCGCTGTTCGCGGCGCTGCCGGACGTGCCGCGCGCCGAAATCATGTGGCGCTTTCAATTCATGCTGGGCGCGACGTCCTACGCCATCATCGGCACGGACCTGCTGCGCTCGGTCACCGGCTGGGTCATCGACGAAGCCGAACAACCCAACAATCCCGAACTGCTGCTGCCGCGCCTGATGAGCTTCCTGCTCGGGGGTTTGCGCGCGCCGCTGCCGCAGCGGCCATCCTGTTAGGCCCCCGGCAACGGGCCGAACATTGCGATAGGAGACAAGAAAATGCACCCGATCCTTCTTGCGCTGCTCGTCTTGGCGCTTCTGGCCGTGGTCCTGCTGGGGCTGCGTCCCTTGCGGCGAGCCGTGCTGTCGGCCCCGATCTTCAACATGTACCGCAAGGTGCTGCCGCAGATGTCTGACACCGAGCGCGACGCGCTCGAGGCCGGCACCGTATGGTGGGAGGGCGAGCTGTTCCGCGGCCGTCCCGACTGGAGCCGCCTGCACGCCTATCCGCGCCCGTGCCTGTCCGACGATGAGCAGCGCTTCCTGGACAACCAGGCCGAAGAAGCCTGCCGCATGGTCAATGACTGGGAGGTCACGCAGGAACGCTTCGACCTGCCCGCCGATGTCTGGAACTACCTGAAGAGCCAGGGCTTCCTGGGCATGATCATTCCCAAGTCCTACGGCGGCCTGGGCTTTTCCGCCTATGCGCATTCCGAGATCGTGACCAAGCTGTCGACCCGCTCGTCGGCGCTGGCCGTGTCGGTCATGGTGCCGAACTCGCTGGGCCCGGCCGAGCTGCTGCTGCACTACGGCACCGATGCGCAGAAGAACCACTACCTGCCGCGCCTGGCGCGCGGCGAGGAAGTGCCGGCCTTCGCGCTGACCAGCCCCTGGGCCGGCTCGGACGCCGCCGCCATTCCCGACAGCGGCATCGTCTGCAAGGGCGAATGGCAGGGCCGCGAAGTCGTCGGCATGCGCGTCACCTGGGACAAGCGCTACATCACGCTGGCGCCGGTCTGCACCCTGCTCGGCCTGGCGTTCCGCCTCTATGATCCGGACGGCCTGCTGGGCGACGAGAAGGACCTGGGCATCACCTGCGCGCTGGTGCCGCACGACCACCCCGGCGTGGACACGGGCCGCCGCCACTTCCCGCTGAACGCCATGTTCATGAACGGCCCGACGCGCGGCCAGGATGTGTTCATGCCGCTGGACTTCATCATCGGCGGTCCCGCCATGGCCGGCCAGGGCTGGCGCATGCTGATGGAATGCCTGGCGGCCGGCCGCTCAATCTCGCTGCCGTCCTCCAACACCGGCATGTCCAAGCTGACCGCCCGCGCCGTGGGCGCCTATGCCCGCGTGCGCAGCCAGTTCCGCACCCCGGTGGGCAAGTTCGAGGGCGTCGAGGAAGCGCTGGCGCGCATCGGCGGCCACACCTACATGATGGACGCCGCGCGCAGCATGACCGCCGGCGCGGTGGACCTGGGCGAAAAGCCCTCGGTCGTCTCCGCCATCGTCAAATACCACGTCACCGAGCGCGCGCGCCAGGTCGTCAACGACGGCATGGATGTGATCGGCGGCAAGGGCATCTGCCTGGGACCGTCCAACTTCCTGGGCCGCGCCTACCAGCAGATCCCCATCGGCATCACCGTGGAAGGCGCCAACATCCTGACCCGCAGCCTGATCATCTTCGGCCAGGGCGCGATCCGCTGCCATCCCTACGTGCTGGCCGAGATGCAGGCCGCGCAATCGTCCGACCGCCAGCAAGGGCTGCATGACTTCGACCGCGCCTTCTGGGGCCACGTGGGCTTCGTCGTGAAGAACAAGCTGCGCGCGCTGGGCACCTCGCTGACCGGCGCCCGCCTGGTCGGCGTGAACGCCGACGTCGCGCCCGAGATGAAGCGCTACTACCAGCAGCTCAGCCGCTACAGCGCTGCCTTCGCGCTGCTGGCCGACACCTCCATGCTGGTGCTGGGCGGCAGCCTGAAGCGCCGCGAGCGCCTGTCCGCCCGCCTGGGCGACATCCTGTCGCAGATGTACCTGATCAGCGCCACGCTCAAGCGCTACCAGGACGAAGGCCGCCAGGCCGCCGACGCCCCGCTGGCGCACTGGTCGATCCAGGACGCGCTGTTCCGCCTGCAAGAAGCCTTCGACGGCGTGCTGGAAAACTACCCGAACCGCTTCGTCGCCTGGGGCCTGCGCCGCATCGTCTTCCCCTGGGGCCATCCACAATCGCTGCCCTCGGACGAACTGGGCCAGCAAGTCGCCAAGCTGCTGATCAACCCGGGCGCCGCCCGCGACCGCCTGACCGCCGGCTGCCACCTGCCCGCCACCGCCGACGAGCCGGTGGGCGCCATCGAGCTGGCGCTGGCCGCCACGCTGGAGGCCGAACCCATCGAGGCCAAGATCCGCGAGCTGGAAAAGCGCGGCGCGCTGGACGGCAATCCGCAGGCCAACGTGCGCGACATCGCCGACGCCGCCTATGCGGCCGGCGGCCTGACCGACGAGGAATACGCCGTGGTCAAGCGCAGAAACACCTTGCGCGACACCGTGGTCAAGGTGGACGATTTCCCCTTCGATCTTGGCGCGGGCGCGATCCGTCCCGCCGCCGAGCGCCGGGCCGCATGAGCACCGAGGACGCACGGATGGCATTCAAACCGGTATATGTCGTGGACGGGTCCCGCACGCCTTTCCTGAAGGCGCGCACGGGTCCCGGCCCGTTTTCGGCGGGCGACCTTGCCGTGCAGGCCGGGCGCGCGCTGCTGCTGCGCCAGCCCTTCTCGCCCACCGACGTGGACGAGGTCATCATCGGCTGCGCCGCGCCCTCGCCCGACGAAGTCAACATCGGCCGCGTGATCGCGCTGCGCCTGGGCTGCGGCAACCGCGTGCCGGGCTGGACCGTGATGCGCAACTGCGCCTCGGGCATGCAGGCGCTGGACTCGGCCATCGCCAACATCCAGTCGGGCCGTTCGCAGCTGGTGGTGGCCGGCGGCGTGGACGCGCTGTCGCGCGCGCCGCTGCTGTTCTCGGACGACATGGTGCGCTGGCTGTCCGGCTGGTACGCCGCGCGCGGCCTGGGCGCCAAGCTGTCCGCGCTACGCCGCTTCAAGCTGCGCAACCTGGCGCCCGTCATCGGCCTGCTGAAAGGCCTGACCGATCCCGTGGTCGGACTGTCGATGGGCCAGACGGCCGAAAACGTCGCCACCCGCTTCGGCATCGACCGCGCCGCCATGGACGCCTACTCGGCCGGCAGCCACCAGCGCGCGCTGGCGGCGCGCGCCGCCGGCGCCCTGGCCGAGATCGTGCCGATCATCGACGCCAAGGGCACGCTCTATCCCGAGGACGACGGCGTGCGCGCCGACTCCACCCCGGAAAAGCTGGCCAAGCTCAAGCCCGTGTTCGACAAGCCCTGGGGCAACATCACCGCCGGCAACAGCTCGCAGGTCACCGACGGCGCGGCCATGCTGGTGCTGGCCTCGGAAGAGGCCGTGCGGCGCTGGAACCTGCGTCCGCTGGGCCGCATCGTCGACAGCCAGTGGGCCGGCCTGGATCCGGCGCAGATGGGCCTGGGTCCGGTGCATGCCGCCACGCCCATCCTGCAACGCCACGGCCTGGGCCTGAATGACCTGGACTTGTGGGAGATCAACGAGGCCTTTGCCGCCCAGGTGCTAGGCTGCCTGGCCGCATGGCGCGACGAGGCCTATTGCCAGGAGCACTTCGGCACGCCGGCCTGGGGCCAGCTCGACACCGATCGCCTGAACATCGACGGCGGCGCCATCGCCATCGGCCATCCCGTCGGCGCGTCCGGCGCCCGCATCGTGCTGCACCTGCTGGACGCGCTCAAGCGCCGCCGCGCGCGGCGCGGCATGGCCGCCATCTGCATTGGCGGCGGCCAAGGCGGCGCCATGCTGGTCGAAACCCTGGAGGAGCGCGCATGAGCCGCAACACCGCCTCGACGCGTATCACGGAGACCGCCCGATGAGCGCACTGGATACCCTCTCGCACTGGCGCCTGGCGCGCGACCCCGACGGCCTGGCCTGGCTGACCTTCGACCGCGCAGCCAGCGCGGTCAATGCCCTGTCGGCCGACACCATGGCGGAACTCGCCCTGGTGCTGGACGCGCTGGACAAGGACCCGCCCAAGGGCCTGGTGATCCGCTCGGGCAAGCCGACCGGTTTCATCGTGGGCGCCGACGTCAATGAATTCGCCAGCCTGGACACGCCCGACCAGGGCCGCGCGCTGGTGGCGCGCGGCTGGAACCTGTTCAACCGTCTGGCCGCCGTGCGCTATCCCACGCTGGCCTTGATCCAGGGTCACTGCCTGGGAGGCGGCCTGGAACTGGCGCTGGCCTGCCGCTATCGCCTCGTGGCGGACCAGCCCGGCGTGTCGCTGGCGTTGCCCGAGGTCATGCTGGGCATCTTTCCCGGCTGGGGCGGCATGCTGCGGCTGCCGCGCCTGATCGGCGCGCCGGCTGCGCTGGACATGATGCTCACCGGCCGAGGCGCCGACGCGCGCCGCGCCGCCGCGCTGGGCCTGGCCGACGCGCGCGTGCCGCCGCGCCTGCTGGAAGCCGCCGCGCGCGCCACGGTGCTGTCCGGCAAGCCGGCGCGCCAGGCGCGCGGCCTGGCCGCCTGGACCAACCGCTGGCCGCTCAAGGCCATTGTCGCCAACCGCGCGCGCAAGCAGATCGCGGCCAAGGATCCCCTGGACCACTATCCCGCCGCGCCGGCCATCGTGACGCTGTGGGAACGGCATGACGGCGACGCCCAGCGCGCGCCCTCGCTGATCGACGGCATCATCGCGTCCGACACCGCCCGCAACCTGCTGCGCGTGTTCCGCCTGCAGGAGCGGCTCAAGGCCAACGGCCGGCAGCCCGGCGCCGCCCCGGCGCAACGGATCCACGTGGTCGGCGCCGGCGTCATGGGCGGCGACATCGCCGCCTGGTGCGCCTACAAGGGCCTGACCGTCACGCTGCAGGACCAGGACATGGCCCGCATCGCGCCCGCCATCAAGCGCGCCGCGACGCTGTACGCGCGCCGCCTGAAGGATCCGCGCGCGGCCCGCGCCGCCATGGACCGCCTGATCCCCGATCCCGCCGGCACCGGCGCGGCGCTGGCCGACATCGTGATCGAGGCCATCAGCGAACAGCCCGAGGCCAAGCTCGCGCTGTACCGCGCGCTGGAACCGCGCATGAAGCCCGATGCGGTGCTGGCCACCAATACGTCCAGCCTGTCTCTGGAAACGTTGCGCGCGGGACTGGCGCGGCCCGAGCGTCTGGTCGGCATCCACTTCTTCAATCCCGTGGCCAAGATGCCGCTGGTGGAAGTGGTGCACGCCGACGGCACGGCGGCCGATGCGCTGGCGCGCGCCAGCGCCTTCGTCGGCCAGATCGACAAGCTCGCCCTGCCGGTCAAGAGCGCGCCCGGCTTCCTGGTCAACGCGGTGCTGGCGCCCTACATGCTGCAGGCCATGCGCAGCGTGGACGCGGGCGTCGCGCCGGCCGCGATCGACGCGGCCCTGGTGGCCTTCGGCATGCCGATGGGACCGCTGGAACTGGCCGACACCGTGGGCCTGGACATCGCCCGCGCCGCCGGCGAGGAACTGGCCGGCGGCCAGGAGCCGCCGCGCTGCCTGGCGGAACGGCTGTCGCGCGGCCAGCTGGGCCGCAAGACCGGCCAGGGCTTCTATGCCTGGCGCGACGGCAAGCCCGTCAAGGACAAACCCGGGGCCTCCGCCGCCCCCGCCGGCCTCGCGGCCGGCCTGATCCAGCCACTGATCGACGCGACCCGGCAGCGCGTCGACCAGGGCATCGTCGCCGACGCCGACCTGGCCGACGCCGGCGTGATTTTCGGAACGGGATTCGCCCCCTTCACGGGCGGTCCCTTGCATTACCAAGGCAGGACCAATACGTAGCGCGGTAGAAGAAATACGGCTCACGCCGATAGACCGGGCCGCCGAGCCCGGCAGTGCCATAACGACACCTATCCAACACGAGGAGGCAGTACCATGAGCAGACGTTCATTGTCCCTGAGCACCCTGTCGGTCATCGTGGCCGGCCTGGGCGCGTCCACCGTCGCCCACTCCGCCGGCTTCCAGCTCCTGGAGCAGAACGCCAGCGGCCTGGGCAACGCGTACGCGGGCTCGGCGGCAAATCCGGAAAACGCCAGCATCATCTACTACAACCCGGCCGGCATGACATACCTGCCGGGCTTCAACTTCTCGGGCGGGGTCAACCTGATCAAGCCCTCGTTCAAGTTCTCGGACAACGGCGACAGCCGCAATCCCGGCGTGCCCGGCATACCCGGCTCTGGACTGAGCGGCGCACGTCCCACCGGCGGCAACGGCGGCGACGCCGGCAAGCTGGGCGTGGTGCCGAACATGTATGCCTCGCTGCAACTCAATGAAAAGTGGTTCATCGGCCTGGGCATCGGCGCGCCGTTCGGCCTGATGACCAAGTACGACGAGGGCTGGGCCGGCCAATACCACTCCAACAAGTTCGACATCAAGACCATCAACGTGAATCCCTCGGTGGCCTACAAGGTCAACGACAAGTTCTCGATGGGCTTCGGCCTGAACTGGCAGCGCATCGACGCGAACTACAAGAAGAAGACCGTGGTGCAGGTGCCGATGCCTGGCCGTCCGGTCTTCACCAACGGCGACGCCGACCTCGACATGAAGGGCGACGCCTGGGGCTGGAACGTGGGCTTCATGCTGCAACCCACCGAGGACACCCGCATCGGCCTGTCGTACCGCTCCAAGATCCGCCAGACGGCCAAGGGCGACACCGACATCGACAACATCGGGCCGACCCGGCAATCCGTGTCGTTCGACGCCAAGGCCAACGTGGACCTGCCGGACACGCTGATCCTGAGCGCCACGCACCAGCTGAACGAGCGCTGGGAACTGCTGGGCGACATCTCCTGGACCGGCTGGAGCAGCATCCCCGCGCTGAAGATCCGCAACTCGGGCACCGGCGCCAAGGATGACGAGCTGCCGCTGAACTTCCGCGACACGTGGCGTCTGGCCGTCGGCGCGAACTACAAGTTCGCGCCCGACTGGAAGTGGAAGTTCGGCCTGGCCTATGACCAGTCGCCGGTCCACAAGGAAGCCGACCGCCCCACCTCGCTGCCGGACAACGACCGCTACTGGTTCTCGACCGGCGTGCAGTGGCAGGCCACCAAGAACACGACGCTGGACGTGGGCTACACCTACCTGTACCTGCGCAAGACGTACATCGACACGAACTCCGGCAACGCCCTGGCCAAGGGCCGCGTGGCGGGCAGCTACGACAGCAGCGGCCACATCTTCGGCCTGCAGGTCTCGTCGCGCTTCTAAGGGCTGCCCACCCTGGAGCGCCACGCGCTCTCCATCAAGGGCGCCGCCGCGGACCGGACCGGCAAAGCCGGCTCCGCGCGGTTTGGACAGAGATAGGGGCCACCCGTTGTATGCGCGGCGGGTGGCGCCCGTTTCGTGAAGGACCGGAGCAACATGTCCCTTCTTGCGCGGGGACGGCAAGCGCAACAAGGCGCACAGCCTTGGGCATTTTTTGGAGACTTCCTTGAGCAAGTTCGTCGTTAAACACGTCGCCGTGCTGGGTGCCGGCGTCATGGGCGCGCAGATCGCCGCCCACCTGGCCAACGCCGGCGTGCCCGTCACGCTGTTCGATCTCGCCGCCAAAGAAGGCGACCGCAACGGCATCGTCAAGAAGGCGCTGGCCGGCCTGAAGAAGCTCGAACCCGCGCCGCTGGCCGGCGCCGCGCGCCTGGCCCTGATCCAGCCCGCCAACTATGACGACCATATCGAACGGCTGCAGGGCTGCGACCTGATCATCGAGGCCATCGCCGAGCGCATGGACTGGAAGACCGCGCTGTACGAGCGCATCGCGCCGCACGTGGCGCCCGGCGCCATCATCGCCTCGAACACGTCCGGCCTGTCGATCGACGCGCTGGGCCACGCCCTGCCCGAGCAGCTGCGCCACCGCTTCTGCGGCATCCATTTCTTCAACCCGCCGCGCTACATGCGGCTGGTAGAGATCATCGCCACCTCGCACACCGAGCCGCGCGTGCTGGACCAGCTCGAAACCTGGCTCACGTCGACGCTGGGCAAGGGCGTGATCCGCGCGCTGGACACCCCCAATTTCGTCGCCAACCGGATCGGCGTGTTCTCGATCCTGGCGGCCATGCACCACACCGCCCGCCTGGGCCTGGGCTTCGACGAAGTCGACGCGCTGACCGGCCCGAAGATCGGCCGTCCCAAGAGCGCCACCTATCGCACCGCCGACGTGGTCGGCCTGGATACGCTGGCGCACGTGATCGGCACCATGGACAAGAACCTGGCCGACGATCCCTGGCACCGCTATTTCAAGCAGCCCGAGTGGCTGGCCGCGCTGATTTCCAAGGGCGCGCTGGGCCAGAAGAGCGGCGCCGGCGTCTATCGCAAGGCCGGCCGCGAGATCCAGGTGCTGGACCTGAAAACCCAAGACTACCGCCCCGGCGCCGGCAAGCTGGCCGACGAGGTGGCCGCGATCCTCAAGGAACGCGATCCGGCCAGGCGCTTCGCCGCGCTGCGCGCCAGCAGCCATCCGCAGGCCCAGTTCCTGTGGAGCCTGTTCCGCGACATCTTCCACTACAGCGCCGCGCAGCTGGCCAACGTGGCCGACAATGCGCGCGACCTGGACCTGGCCATGCGCTGGGGCTTCGGCTGGGCCCAGGGCCCGTTCGAGACCTGGCAGGCCGCCGGCTGGCAACAGATCGCCCAGGCCGTGGCCGAGGACATCGCCGCCGGCCGCGCCATGAGCGACAGCCCGCTGCCCGCCTGGGCGCTGGAGCCCGCCCGCCAGGGCGTGCACGCGCCCGAGGGTTCGTATTCGGCGCGCAGCGGCAAGCTGCATGCGCGCTCGGCCCTGCCGGTGTACCGCCGCCAGATCTATCCCGAGCGCGTGTTCGGCGAAGCGCCCGACAATCGCGGCGTCACCGTCTGGGAGAACGAAGGCGTGCGCCTGTGGAACCTGCCCGAGGTGGATCCGGGCGTGGCCATCCTGTCGGTCATCTCCAAGAACCACACGCTGGGCGCCGAGGTGCTGGAAGGCATCCTGCAGGCCGTGGCCCGCGCCGAGCGCGAGTTCGACGGCCTGGTCATCTGGCATCCGGCGCCCTTCGCCGTGGGCGCCAACCTGCAGCAGGTGGTCGAAGCCTGCGCCGCCGGCCAGTGGGACATGCTGGAAGCCACGGTCGAGAAATTCCAGCGCGCCTCGCAGGCCTTCAAGTACGCGCAGATCCCCACCGTCGCCGCCGTGCAGGGCATGGCGCTGGGCGGCGGCTGCGAGTTCCTGATGCATGCCTCGCACCGCGTGCTGGCGCTGGAAAGCTACGTCGGCCTGGTCGAGGCCGGCGTGGGCCTGATCCCGGCCGGCGGCGGCAGCAAGGAATTCGCCGGCCGCGCGGCCGCGCTGGCGGCCAAGACCGCCACGCCGGGCGAGGTCTTCCCGTTCCTGCAGCCGATCTTCCAGACCATCGCCACCGCGCAGGTCGCCAAGAGCGCGCGCGAGGCCATCGAAACCGGCTTCGCCCGCGAGCAGGACATCGTGCTGTTCCATCCGGACGAGCTGCTGTTCGTGGCCATCGGCCAGGCCCGCGCCGCCGCCCAGGCCGGCTACGTGCCGCCGGCCAGGCTGCAGAGCGTGCCCGTCGCCGGCCGCAACGGCATCGCCAACTTCGAGATGATGCTGGTCAACATGCGCGAGGGCGGCATGATCAGCGCGCACGACTACCGCGTGGCGCGCAGCGCCGCCGTGGCGCTGTGCGGCGGCGAGATCGAGACCGGCACGCGCGTGGACGAGGAATGGCTGCTGACCGTGGAGCGCAAGGAGTTCGTGGCGCTGCTGCGCACGCAAGAGACCCAGGCCCGCATCCGCCACACATTGGAAACCGGCAAGCCTCTGCGGAATTGATGGGGTCCACCCCCGAAGCGCCTTTGGCGCTTCCCCCTCAAGGGGGCGCCGGCTGCGGACCGGCGGAGCCGGATCCGCGCGGCCCCGATCGTGGGGCGCCGTTGTGGGTTGGGAGAGTTTGGGTCCATGGATATTTGAGGATATGAGATGAGCAAGCAAATTCAAGACGCGTATATCGTTGCCGCGACGCGGCTGCCGGTGGGCAAGCGCAATGGCGCGTATGCGACCACGCGGCCGGACGACATGCTGGCGGCGGCGCTGAATGGGGCGCTGGCGCAGGCGCCGGGGCTGGATCCCGCGCGCATCGAGGACGTGATCGCGGGCTGCGCCATGCCCGAGGCCGAACTGGGCATGAACGTCGCGCGCATCGGGCTGCTGCTGGCCGGGCTGCCGCAGAGCGTGGCGGGCGTCACCGTCAACCGTTTCTGCGCCTCCGGCCTGCAGGCGGTGGCCGACGCCGCCGCCCGCATCCGCACCGGCGAGGCCGACATCATGATCGGCGCGGGCACCGAGTCCATGAGCGCCATGCCGCAAATCATGGGCAACAAGGTGTCGATGAACCCGGCCATCTTCGCGCACGAAGAAAACCTGGGCATGGCCTTCGGCATGGGCCTGACCGGCGAGAAGGTCGCCGAGCGCTGGAAGGTGTCGCGCGAGGACCAGGACGCCTTCGCGCTGGCCTCGCACCAGAAGGCCTGCGCCGCCATCGCGGCCGGCCATTTCAAGGCCGAGACCACGCCCTTCGAGGTGGTGTCGCACCTGCCCGACGCCAACGGCGCGGTGCGCGTGGCGCGCCGGCTGGTCGAGACGGACGAAGGCCCGCGCCCCGACAGCAGCGCCGAATCGCTGGCCAAGCTGCGCCCGGTATTCGCCGCGCGCGGCAGCGTCACGGCCGGCAACAGCTCGCAGATGTCCGACGGCGCGGCCGCCGTGATCCTGGTGTCCGACCGCATCCTGCGCGAATTCAACCTGCAACCGCTGGCGCGCTTCGTCAGCTTCGCCGTGGCCGGCGTGCCGCCCGAGGTCATGGGCATCGGGCCGGTGGCCGCGATCCCGAAGGTGCTGGAGCGCGGCGGCATCGCGCAGGATGCGCTGGACTGGATCGAACTGAACGAAGCCTTCGCCGCGCAGTCGCTGGCGGTGATGCGCGAACTCAAGCTGGACCCGACCAAGGTCAACCCGCTGGGCGGCGCCATCGCCCTGGGCCACCCGCTGGGCGCCACCGGCGCGATCCGCACGGCCACGCTGGTCCACGGCCTGCGCCGCACCGGCGGCAAGCACGGGCTGGTGACGATGTGCATCGGCACCGGCATGGGCGCGGCGGGCCTGTTCGAGGCGCTGTAGGACGGCGGGTATCCAGTGAAGCCTTATTGGTTCAAGCGCCTGTCCCCCGAATGGCGCGCGCGGCTGATGCGGGTGGGATTCAACCTGCATCCGGCGTTCCGCGCCACCGGCGGGCGGGTGCTGCACGTATCTCCGGATTTTCATCACATCCGGATCAAGCTGCCGCTGTTGCGGCGCACCCGCAATATCGTTGGCTCGATGTACGGCGGCTCGCTGTTCGCGGTGACCGACGGCGCCCACCCCACGATGCTGATGGCCGCGCTCGGCTCGGATCACATCGTGTGGGACAAGGCGGCGTCCATCCGCTACCGCAAGCCCGCCTTCACCACCCTGTACGTGGATTTCCGCCTGCCTGCCGGGGAAATCGCGGAAATCCGCGAAATCCTGGCGCGCGAGCATGAAACCACCCGGACGTACACGGTGGAACTGCAGGACAAGGACGGCGTTGTCTACGCCGTCGTGGAACGAACGATCTATATCGCAAACAAGAAGTTCTACAAGCAGAAGACCCAAGGAGGTGACACATGCATCGCATCCCCGGAGGGCGAATCGCCGCCCTGAGCCTGATCCTGGCCGCCGCGCTGGCGGGCGCCCCGGCCCTGGCGGCCGACGTCGAAGTCGGCGGCCTGCGCGTCCCGGACCAGCTGTCCGAGGGCGGCCGCGCGCTGGTGCTCAACGGCGCCGGCGTGCGCACCAAGTTCGTCGTGAAGGTCTACGTGGCCGCGCTGTACGCGACCGCCAAGACCAGCGACGCCGCCGCGCTGGTCAATAGCGCGGAACCCCGCCGCATGCGGCTGCACATGCTGCGCGACGTCGACAGCAAGAGCCTGGACGGGGCGCTGCAGGACGGATTGCGCGACAATACGCCCAAGCAGGAGCTGGAAGCGCTGAAGGAACCGGCCCAACGCCTCTCGGCCCTGATGGCCAGCGTGGGCTCGGCCAAGGAAGGCGACGTGATCGACCTGGACTTCGACGCCAAGGGCGTGTCGGTCAGCGACAACGGCAAGGCGCGCGGACGCATCGACGATCCCGCCTTCGCCCGTGCCCTGCTGCGTGTATGGCTGGGCGAAAACCCGTCGCAGTCCTCTCTGAAGAAGGCCCTGCTGGGCAACTAGGCGGAATCCCCAACGATATGGAACGAATCTGGCAAAAGAGCTACCCCCCAGGCGTGCCCGCCGACATCCAGCTCGACGGCGTGTCGACGATGGTGACGGTGGTGCGGGACAGCTGCCGGCAATATGCCGGCAAGACCTCGTACATCAGCATGGGCAAGTCGATCAGCTACGCCGAGCTGGACGCGCTGACGCGCGACTTCGCCGCCTGGCTGCACGCCAACGGGCTGGGCAAGGGCGACCGCATCGCGCTGATGATGCCCAACCTGCTGCAATATCCTGTCTGCCTGTTCGGCGCCTGGCGCGCCGGCTGCGTGGTGGTCAACTGCAATCCGCTCTACACCGCGCACGAGCTTGAGCACCAGCTGGCCGACTCGGGCGCGCGCGCCATCGTGGTGGCGGACAACTTCGCGGCCACGTTGCAGCAGGCCCTGCCCAAGACCGCCATCGAGCGCGTGCTGGTCACCTCCATCGGCGAACTGCTGGGCCCGCTCAAGGGCCGGCTGGTCGACCTGGTGGTCAAGCGCGTCAAGCGCATGGTGCCGGCCTGGTCGATTCCCGGCGCGCAGCGGCTGGGCCAGGCGCTGCGCGCCGGCCGCGCCCTGCCCTTCACCGAGGTCGAGCTGAACCAGAACGACCTGGCCTGCCTGCAATACACGGGCGGCACCACCGGCGTGGCCAAGGCGGCCATGCTGTCGCACAGCAACCTGATGGCCAACGTCAGCCAGGCGCACGCCTGGGTCAGGCCGCTGGTCCGGGACGGCGAAGAACTCATCGTGACGGCGCTGCCGCTGTATCACATCTTCGCGCTGACGGCGAACTGCCTGACGTTCATGAAGATCGGCGCCAGCAACCTGCTCATCGTCAATCCGCGCGACATTCCGGGGCTGATCAAGGAAATGTCCAAGGCGCCGGTCAGCGCCTTCACCGGGGTCAACACGCTGTTCAACGCGCTGCTGAACAACCCCGATTTCGCCAAGCTGGATTTCTCGCGCCTGCGCCTGACGCTGGGCGGCGGCATGGCGGTGCAGCGTTCGGTGGCTGACCGCTGGCGCGCCGTCACCGGCCGCTCGCTGGCCCAGGCCTATGGCCTGACCGAGACCTCGCCCGCCGTGACCATCAACCCGCTGGACGTGAAGGAATTCACCGGCTCCATCGGCCTGCCGGTGCCGTCCACCGACATCTCCATCCGCGACGACGAGGGCCGCGAACTGCCCATCGGCGAACGCGGCGAGATCTGCGTGCGCGGCCCCCAGGTCACGCGCGGCTACTGGAAGCGCCCGGACGAGACCGCGCTGGTGCTGTACGCGGACGGCTTCCTGCGCACCGGCGATATCGGCTACGTGGACGAAGCCGGCTATGTGTTCCTGGTGGACCGCAAGAAGGACATGATCCTGGTGTCCGGCTTCAACGTCTATCCGAACGAAGTCGAGGACGCGGCCGCGCTGCACCCCGGCGTGCGCGAGGTGGCGGCGGTCGGCGTGCCGGACGAACGCTCCGGCGAGGCGGTCAAGCTCTACGTCATCCGCAAGGATCCGAACCTGGACGCCGAGACGCTGATCGCCCATTGCCGCACCCAGCTCACCGGCTACAAGGTGCCGCGCTACGTGGAGTTCCGCGAGGACCTGCCGCGCACCAACGTGGGCAAGATCCTGCGGCGCGAACTCAAGCCGGAAGCCCAGGCGCAGGCCAAGGCCAAGGCATCCGCCCAGGCCTGATCCCGCGTCGCGGCGGGCCGGCGACGCCGGCCCGCTTCGATTTGGCGCGGCCGCGACGGCGCGCCGCCTACCACTGCCCGAAATAGACGCCCGCGCGCTTGTGCGCGTTGGTGGCTCGCTCCACCGCCTCGTCGCTCATCGTGGTGCGGGTGCGGCCGCGCAGCATCCACTCCAGCAGGCGCTGGCGCAAGGCCGCGCGCACCTCGGCGTGCGCGGCGCTGGTCCCCAGGTCCTGGAACTCGTCGGGATCGGCCTGCAGGTCGTACAGCTGCTCGGGCTCGTCCAGCCAGTACACATAGCGCCACCGGTCAGTGCGCACCGACCAGGCGCGGGCATTGCGCGGCGTCTTGCCGCGCAGCAATCGAGCCTGGCGGAAACTGTAGTCCAGCTCCGAATACACGCAGTCGCGCCAGGGCTGGCCGGCAGGCAGGCCATGCAACACGTCCTGCAGTTCGCGCCCCTCCAGCCGGTGCGCCGGCCGGGGCGCGTCCAGCGCGCGCAGCACGGTGGGCACCAGGTCCACGCTTTCGACCATGTGGTCCAGCGCCTGGCCGCGCGTGGCGTCGGCCTCGCCGGACGGATCCATGACGATGAAGGGCACGCGCTGCACGGTGTCGTAGAACAGTTCCTTCTCGCCCAGCCAATGGTCGCCCAGGAAATCACCGTGGTCGGCGGTGAACACGATCAGCGTGTTCTTCATCAGGCCCGCGCCTTCCATGTAGTCGAACAGGCGTCCCAGATGGTCGTCCAGCTGCCGGATCAGGCCCTGGTAGGCCGGACGCACCACGCGCACGCAATCGTCGCTGGAAAAGCTGACGCTTTCCTCGTGCTGCCGGTAGGCGGTCACCACCGGATGCGCATTCTCCAGCTCGGCAAGGCTGCGGCGCACGGGCAGGCACTGGTCCGCGCGGTAGCGCCGATGGTAGGGATCCGGCGCCATGTAGGGCCAGTGCGGCTTCACATAGCTCAGATGCAGCACCCAGGGCTGGCCGCCGCGCCGCTTCATGAAGTCCAGCGCCTGGTCCGTCATGTAGGCGGTCTCGGAATGCGCCTCGGCCACGCGCGAGGGCAGATGCACATTGCGCATGTTCCAGCCGCTGACCACCTGCCCGGACGCGTCCACGCCGGCGATGACGTAGTCGCTCCAGGGATCGGCGCTGTCGTAGCCGTGACGCCGCAGGAAGGCCGGATAGCCGCTCTCGGCCCCGGGTTCATGGTGGCCGTCGTAGCGGTCCAGCTCGACGAAGCCGCCCCGGTTCAACAGGATGCCCAGTTCGGACGCGCCGTCGAGGGAAAGCCGCTCCATGCCCGCCTTGTCCGGTATCACGTGGGTCTTGCCGGCCAGCGCCAGGTCGCGGCCCTGGCCGGCCAGATACTCGCCCAGCGTGATCTCGTTGACCGAGAGCGGCACGCGGTTCCAGGTCGCGCCGTGGCGCGATGGATAGCGGCCGGTGTAATAGCTCATGCGCGACGGGCCGCACACCCCGGAGTTGACGAAGGCGCGCGTGAAGCGCGCGCCGCGCGCCGCCAGCCCGTCCAGGCTGGGCGTCTCCAGGTAGGGATGGCCGTAGCAGCCCAGGTGGTCGGCCCGCAGCTGGTCGGCCATGATGAACAGCACATTCTGGACGGCGCCCATGTCTGCCTCCGTCCTTATTGCGTGGCCGTGAAGCCGGACGCGCGCACCACCGGCTCCCACTGCTTGCGGTAGGCGTCCAGCGCCTCGGCGCTGCGGGCGGCGTCGGCCGACACCGGTTCCAGGTAGGCGGCGCGCACGGCCTCGCGCAGGGCCGGCTCATCCAGCACGGCGGCGATGTCGCGGCCCAGCCGCTCGGCCTTGTCCGCCGGCATGGCGGCCGGCGCGAAGAAGGCGTTCCAGCCGTCGGCGGCCAGGTCCACGCCGGTCTCGCGGAAGGTCGGCACGTCTGGCAGGTCGGGATCGCGCGTCTGGCCCGACGTCGCCAGGATGCGGATCTTGCCGGCGCGGTGCTGCGGCAGCAGCGTGTCCAGCGTGTCGATGGCCTGCGGCAGGACGCCGCCGATCAGCTCGGAGATCAGCGGCGCCGATCCCCGGTAGCCGACGATCTCGGGCTCCTGGCTGATGGCGCGGCCCAGCATCAGCGCGAAGAAATGCGGCAGGCTGCCGGTGGCGGGCACGCCCACCGAGAACAGCCGGGGATCGTCGCGCAGGACCTGGCGCAGGCCGGCCACGTCGCGCACCTTGGAATCCGCCGCCACCGCCAGCGCGAACTTGTAGCGGCTCACCAGCGACACCGGCTTGAAATCGCGTTGCGCGTCGTAGCCAGGCTTGTCGTAGACCAGCGGCGCCACCACCATGACGGCCGGATTGGCCAGCATCAGCACGTTCTGCGCCGCCCCGGCCGCATGCAGGCCCTGGGCGGCGATGCGGCCGCCAGCCCCGGTCTTGTTCTCGACCACCACCGGCGCACCGATGCGCTCCTTGAGCCGGTCCGCCACCAGCCGCGCAACGCGGTCGGAACTGCCGCCGGGCGGATAGCCCACCACGATGGTCAGCGCGCCGTCCAGCGGCGGCTGGGCCTGTACGGCGGGACAGGCCGCCACGCTGGCCGCCAAGGCCAGGCCCGTCGCCCAGCCGCTCAATCTGTTGCGCATCGCTATCTCCTGGTTCGCTGCGGCCCTGGCGCTCCCCGGCCGGTTGGCCGGATGCCGGGGCCATTCCCCGTGGTTGCTCCGGGGGCTATTCCCTATGCCCGGCGCATGCCCAAATGGGCAAAATGAATTTAGCAACGCGACGCTTTGTTGATCTAATCCAGTACTTTCCATAACGATATGCATGCGCGACGGGCAACAGCTCGGCCCGCGGGAGACGCCATGGCAACGCCCCCAGCCCCCGGCCAGGCCAGCCTGTCCGATATGCTGATGTACCGTCTCTACCAGGCCTGGTCGCAATCCAACCCGGTGTTCGTGCGCCTGTGCGAAGGCCGCTACGGCATCACACGGCGCGAGTGGCGGTTGCTGGCCTGCGCGGTGGAAGGCGGCATCATGACCTCGGCCGAGCTGGCGGCGGCGGCCAAGCTGGATCTGGCGCGCACGTCGCGCACGCTGGGCACGCTGTGCGAGAAGGGCTGGCTGCGCCGGCTGCAGGACAGCGCCGACCGGCGCGTGGTCAGGGTCGAGGCCACCGAGCGCGGGCAGGAACGCTACCTGGCGCTGCTGCCCGAGGTCGCGCGCCTGAACGACATGCTGGTGCAGGACCTGAGCGCGACCGAGGTCGAGCAGCTGCGCGGCTTCCTGGCGCGCATCGAGCAACGCGGCCGGCGCATGGCCGAGGACAACATCGTTTCCGATAAAGCCAGCCGGCGCGCCGGCGGCACCCGCCGGGCGAGGTAGAGGCCCCCATTCAACGGCGTCTCCACAAACATTTGCTACGCTAGGCGTCTGCCGTCCGCGCAGCCGCGCCACGGCCGTCCGCGCCCGCCGCGCCCACAAGGCCGGCCAGGCGCCCCTACGGATCATCCATGCCCGGCGTCCAGAGCAAATCCATCTTCCGTCGTTTCGAAAGCCTGATAGACCCGTTCAAGGACGCCCCGGACATCACCCCGCCCGGCCGCGTGCTGCGCTTCTACGCCTACTACCTGCTGCAGGTCTGGCCGATCTTCGCCGTGCTGCTGGTGGTGGGACTGGCGGGCGCGCTGGTCGAGGTGGCGCTGTTCAGCTTCCTGGCCGACATCGTCGACCTGGCGCGCGACACGCCGCCCGCCGAGTTCTTCCAGCGCCACGCCGGCCTGCTGCTGTGGATGGCGGTGGTGGTGATGGTGCTGCGCCCGCTGGCGATCGCCGCGCACGACCTGCTGACCCACCAGACCATCGCGCCCAGCCTGACCACGCTGGTGCGCTGGCAGAACCACCGCTACGTGCTGGGCCAGGGGCTGGCGTTCTTCCACAACGACTTCGCCGGCCGCGTCGCCAACCGCGTCATGCAGGCCGGCAGCGCGCTGCGCGATTCCGCCGTGCAGTCGGTGGACGCGCTGTGGCACGTCATCCTGTACGTGGTCAGCGCGCTGTACCTGTTCGCCGAGGCCGACTGGCGGCTGGTGATCCCGCTGGTGCTATGGATCGTCGGCTACTGCTGCATGCTGGGCTATTTCGTGCCCCGCATGCAGGCGCGCGCCGTGACCGCGTCGGAAGCGCGCTCCAAGCTCATGGGCCGCATCGTCGACGGCTATACCAACATCGGCACGCTCAAGCTCTTCGCCCATGCCCGGCAGGAAGAGAACTACGCACGCCAGGCGCTGGCCGAACAGACGGAAAAGCAGCAGCTGTCGACCCGCGTCATCACCGCGATGGACGTGTCCATCAACACGCTGAACGGCGTGCTGATCGTCGGCACCGCCGGCCTGGCGCTGTGGCTGTGGAGCCAGGACAGCATCACGCTGGGCGCGATCACGCTGGCGCTGGGCCTGGTGATCCGCATCAACAACATGTCGGCCTGGATCATGTGGGAAGTCAGCGGCATCTTCGAGAACGTCGGCATCGTGCAGGATGCGCTGAGCACCATCTCGCAGCCCAAGCAGGTGCTCGACGCGCCGGCTGCCCGCCCGCTGGCGATCGCGCGCGGCGAGGTGCGTTTCGACGACGTGTCCTTCCACTATGGCGGCGCCCGCGAGGTCATTCCGCATCTGGACCTGACGGTGCGCGCCGGCGAGAAGATCGGCCTGATCGGCCCGTCCGGCGCCGGCAAGTCCACGCTGGTCAACGTGCTGCTGCGCCTGTACGACCTGCAGGGCGGACGCATCCTGATCGACGGCCAGGACATCGCCGGCGTCACCCAGGAAAGCCTGCGCTCGCAGATCGGCGTGGTCACGCAGGACACCTCGCTGCTGCACCGTTCCATCCGCGACAACCTGCTCTATGGCCGCCCCGACGCGTCCGAGCAACAGCTGCAGGACGCGGTGCGGCGCGCGCGGGCCGGCGACTTCATCGCCGGCCTGGTCGACGGCGAAGGCCGCCGCGGCCTGGACGCGCACGTCGGCGAACGCGGCGTCAAACTGTCCGGCGGCCAGCGCCAGCGCATCGCCATCGCCCGCGTGCTGCTCAAGGACGCTCCCATCCTGATCCTGGACGAAGCCACCTCGGCGCTGGACTCGGAAGTCGAATCCGCCATCCAGGAAAGCCTGGAGACGCTGATGCAGGGCAAGACCGTGATCGCCATCGCGCACCGGCTGTCCACCATCGCCCGCATGGACCGGCTGGTGGTGCTGGACCAGGGCCGCATCGTCGAGGTCGGCACGCATGCCGAGCTGGTGGCCCGGGGCGGGCTGTATGCACGGCTGTGGAGCCACCAGACGGGTGGGTTCGTGGGGCTGGATTGAGCG